>NZ_JACJKP010000012.1 GCF_016901605.1 Gemmiger formicilis | reverse complement strand
GGTTGGGCAGCCCGTTGGTGGCAGGTGTTCTGCCATTGTGTATTCTGTGGCGACTGATCTGGCGGTTCCAGTTTGTTCCGGCCTCGCTGCAGCGTATGCCCTGTACCTTGCGTGTGCTCAGTGCGGTGGCGGCCCTGCTGTTTGCGGTTGTGCTGTTGAAAGTGTTTCTGGTGCCGGGATACGCCTGCGGGCACACCCTGTTTGCGGCAGGCAGCGGCTGCTTCCTGTTGTGTACCGGTCTGGAATTGACCCAAACATTGTATGAGGCTGCCAACGGCATGTTGATTCTGCCGGATTTGATGACCGGCCTGGGAATCGGAGCTTTTGGCTTGTGCGGCCTGGTGTGTGCCTGGGCATCCTGCGGTGCCGATGCGACGGAACAGGAATAAAAAATGACCGGGGCTTTCGGGCTCCGGTCATTCGTTTGGTCCGGCACAGTGGTCCTGCAAAAAAATCTGCAGAACGCTGTATCGGTCGCACAAAAGCTCTGCCGGGAACTGCGCTTCCCGCAAAGGCGTTTGAACAGACAACGGCAGGCGAAGCGCTGCTGTAAATGGCCCGCTGCCGCCGCTTTGCACCACCGCACCGCCGCAAACCGCAGCCAAGCGCAGCAACAGGGCGCGGGTGTCGGAGGGGAGATCCCGACCTGCACCACCGCGCAGGACCAGAATAGCGGCATGTGCCGTGACATCCAGCTGCAGTATGCCTGTGGGAGAGGGAGCCGCCAGCACGGCACCGATCCAGCACAGCACGGCAGCCTGCAGAAGTTGGCGCGGCAAGGCCACAGGGGCAGGCTGGGCGGCCGGCTGCAGGTACAGCCAGCCGGGGCGGCGGCGTACGCTTTCCTGTAAAGCGGTGCACAGGGTGTCCAGCTCGGCGTTCAGCTCCAAAGCGCGGGCAGGGGCGGGCGTGGCCAGTGCTTCGGCCAGGCTGAGCAGTCGCAGTTGGGGCAGGACGGAAAGCCCCTGTGCGGCGCTTTCGGCCAGTGCGTCACGGGCCGGATCATCAGAATGCATGGGACTTGCACCTCCGTTTCGGTTACAGCCTAGTCTGCGCAGTTTACGCCGCACCATGGTTGGAAAATACTGCCACGGACGGAAAAATCATAATTTTTTTGAAAAATTTGCGTTAAAAGAATAACAACCCTCTTGCAGATTGTGTAAGAATAGGGTACAATAGTAACATACCGCAGAGCGGGGAACCGCTCGCAAGGTTATACAATAAAATCTTGGGAGGATTTTACTATGGCTGTTAAAGTTGCTATCAATGGTTTTGGCCGTATCGGCCGTCTGGCTTTCCGTCAGATGTTTGAGGCGGACGGCTACGAAGTCGTCGCCATCAACGACCTGACCAGCCCCGCTATGCTGGCTCACCTGCTGAAGTACGACACCGCTCAGGGCTCTTTCCTGGGCAAGATCGGCGAGAACAAGCACACCGTCGAGGCTGGCGATGACTGCATCATCGTCGACGGCAAGAAGATCACCATCTACGCCATCAAGGACGCCAAGGATTGCCCCTGGGGCGAGCTGGGCATCGATGTCGTTCTGGAGTGCACCGGCTTCTACACCAGCAAGGAGAAGAGCATGGCTCACATCGCTGCTGGCGCCAAGAAGGTCGTTATCTCCGCTCCTGCCGGCAATGACCTGAAGACCATTGTTTACTCCGTCAACGAGAAGACCCTGACCGCTGATGATCAGGTCATCTCCGCTGCTTCCTGCACCACCAACTGCCTGGCTCCGATGGCCGACACCCTGAACAAGGCTTTCCCCATCGTTTCCGGCATCATGACCACCGTTCATGCTTACACCGGCGACCAGATGATCCTGGACGGCCCGCAGCGTAAGGGCGACCTGCGCCGCGCTCGTGCTGGTGCTCAGAACATCGTTCCCAACTCCACCGGCGCTGCCAAGGCCATCGGCCTGGTCATCCCCGAGCTGAACGGCAAGCTGATCGGCTCTGCTCAGCGTGTGCCCGTTCCCACCGGCTCCACCACCATCCTGGTTGCCGTTGTCAAGGGCAAGGACGTCACCAAGGACGCCATCAACGCCGCTATGAAGGCTGCTGCCTCTGAGAGCTTCGGCTACAACGAGGATCAGATCGTTTCTTCCGACGTCATCGGCATGCGTTACGGCAGCCTGTTCGACGCCACCCAGACCATGGTCACCAAGATCGACGACGACACCTATCAGGTTCAGGTCGTGTCCTGGTACGACAACGAGAACAGCTACACCAGCCAGATGGTCCGCACCATTAAGTACTTCGCTGAGCTGTAATCCAAATCTTCCCGCATAATATCGTGGTTTTTTGGAGCGTCAAAAGGGTGCAAGCCCTGCTGTGGTAGACCCGCTGGTGTAGAAACGCTGCCCGGCTACGACAATTGTTGACGAAAATCGTACCGCAACTACGATAAACCGATCCCACGATTTAGAAAGCCCCTTTTAGTTGTGTATGCAACTAAAAGGGGCTTTTTGTCTTATCAGTAGATGATTGGTCAAAAAATCAAATCTGATTTTTTGATTGGAAGGAGCAGTGCAAGGGAAAAATGGGCTGTGCAGAGGCTTTTTGGCATGGGGTGAAATCAGTTGAGGGTTGTTTTCACTTTACAAAATAGTTTTACCTTGATTTTTGTCCACAGCCATGTTACAAGCAAAGGCACAATTAAACCAACGGCAGTATAAATATAACACCAAGGTTGGGTGGTGAGTAAACAGGGGAACGATGCTAAGGCATAGGGGGGATACCCATATAGGTAAATCTGAAGCAGGGTGACAAGTTTGAAACTCAGGAAATGCATCATCAAAATTGACATGGTATGGTGACCGCAAAAACTAAAGAAGGTAGAAATATATTGGACATGTGTAATCAACGTTGACAGTGACCACAAAAAGAACCAGCCTAAAATGCTTACCAGAATGAAAAGCGGAACCGAGGAAAATACGCTACTGTTCAAATTGACGCTGACCATGCCGTTTAGAGACATTAGAATTGTCGAACAAGATAGGAGCAATAGTATATTGAACAGTACATCCTTTTTGTCGTTCAACAAACCAATATTTCTAAAATACATACCCACCACAAAAAGAAAATAGATAGAAAAGACAGAGTGGAAGTTTAGTTTTAATGTAATATGGTTGTTCCCAATAGCGTTCCTGATTATCAAAAATACAATGGCAAAAATCCATCGCAACAAAAAGATATGTTTTGTAGAAATCTTTTTTAGCAAATAGTCGCACAGGATGAAAAACACAGAAGCTGAAAACATGGCGCGGAGAAACCACGAAGCACCTTCCAACTGCTGTTCACCCTGAAAGAGCAATATGTTGACGAGAGAATGGAAGAACGTTTGGGCATGAAGACTCTCTGTAAGGCCATAGGCGTTTCCAGGTATCCCCTCCAGAAAACTGGGATTATTGGTATAGATATTGATTTTGATAAAAATGTTTTTGCAACACAAAAGGGATACATTCCATACAACAAATGGGATATACAATCTTTGGGTTCTTTTGATGATAAATTTCATTGCGTTTCCAATTGTATCGGAATGCGCTTCCCTTATGCAGTATCCGGAAGCAATACGGTCCGTTACCGGTACGGCACAAAAGTCGGGATATGCTACCACAGGAGTAAAGTGATACCCATCACAGTAATACCCCAAACTCCTTCCTCAGCTCACCAGTACCAAAACGCCCCAGGAAATGGCATACAGCAGATACACATGGGTGGGGTAGAAAATGTAAAACAGCTTCTTTAGGCCCGCACCCCGACGCCCGTTGTACAGCAGCATGGGAATAGCCGCAAACACACCCAGCCATTCATAAGCCACTGTAAACATCATGGAAAGATGAAAATCCGGAGTGGAAATCAGCTGTACATAGGGGAACACAAAATGAAATACCATGGTCAGCACCACAAAAGCACCGACCTGTAAATTCCGGCGCCCCCGCAGCAGATACAGGGCGATGCCAATCATAATGTAAAAACCGCCGCCGTCGGTAACCAGGTTCCAGGCGGGCAGTACGGTGTAGGCCAGCGCTGCCAGAACGGAATCCAACAGCCAGGCCGCTGGCGTAGCGTTGGCGGCCGCGTACAGCAGCAAAAAGAGAAAAGGCCATGCCAAAGGCAGCACAATAGCCGTCAGTCCCCGGCCAATGCGTTTTTCACTGACCCAGTCGATGCCCTGCCAAATGGGAATCAGGATGACGAAATTCATAAAAATGGCGTTCAGCGGGAAAAATCCGTCGGGGCGTACCGGAAAACCGGCATACATCATCAGGAACAGGAGCAACCCCATCCCGGCAGAAATAGCCCAGATGCGCCGGAAATAGCGCCGCCGGTCATGGGTATGGGCAAACCCTTCCACGGTACAGAATAAAAACAAGGGGGCTGAGAGCCGCCCAGCCATGGAAAACCACAACGGGATGGCACCGGTAAATTCAAAGAAATAGTGGATGTGATCCAGCAGCATCAGTACCAGGGCCATCAGCTTGAGGGTGGTTCCGGTAAGCCCGTGACGCAGGAACCCGCGGCGGGGCATGGAAAGTGTATCAGACATAAAAAACCTCCTGTTATTTTGGGTGTGGCCCCAGCATAACAGGAGATTCTAAGGATTTTATAAGGGAAATGTTACGCTGCGGGCGGGAGTTCAGATCTTGATCAGCTCATACTCACGGGTGCCGATGCCGATCTTTTCCGCGTGTTCCAGGCAGCTCTTCCAGTTGGTGGCGGGGCTGGAATCGGTGAAGTGGTCGTGGTGATCATGGGCCACCTCGTCCAGATGGCTGCCGGGCATGATGGGCTGACGGTTTACCGCATCCACGCAGGCCTGGTCCAAAGCCACCGGGTCAAAGCTGGCAAACATACCCACATCGGGTACAATAGGCACGTCATTCTCGGCGTGGCAGTCGCAGTAGGGCGACACATCAATGACCAGGTTGATGTGGAACTGGGGACGGCCATCCAGAACCGCCTTGGAATATTCGGCAATTTTGCAGTTCAGGATGTCGTTGCTTTCGTCCTGGGCGGGGCAGACGGCGTCCATGGGGCAAACACCGATGCAGCGACCGCAGCCCACGCACTTGTCATGGTCGATGCTGGCCTTGCCGTTGACAATGTGGGGGCCGTCGTGGGCGCAGATCTTGGCGCAGCGGCCGCAGCCGATGCAGGCGTCCTGGTTGACGTAGGGCTTGCCGGCGGAGTGCATCTCCATCTTGCCGGCACGGGAACCGCAGCCCATGCCGATATTTTTCAGCGCACCGCCAAAACCGGTGCATTCATGCCCCTTGAAGTGAGACAGGGTGATGAAGATGTCGGCATCCATGATGGCGCGGCCGATTTTGGCTTCCTTTACATAAGTGCCGCCTTCCACCGGGACCAGGGCCTCATCGGTGCCTTTCAGGCCATCGGCAATGATCACATGGCAGCCGGTGGAGAAGGGAGAAAAGCCGTTGGTATAGGCTGCGTCCATGTGGTCCAGGGCATTTTTGCGTCCGCCAACATACAGGGTGTTGCAGTCGGTCAGGAACGGTTTGCCGCCCAGTTCTTTGATGACCTTGACCACCACGGCGGCGTAGTTGGGCCGCAGGTAAGCCAGGTTGCCGGGTTCACCAAAATGGATCTTGATGGCGGCAAATTTGTTGTTGAAATCAATCTGCCCGATGCCGGCGGTTTTGATCAGCCGTTCCAGCTTCTGGGGCAGGTTCTCATTGAACGAGGTACGCAGGTCGGTAAAATATACTTTCGATGCAGACATAGTCACGCCTCCTGTTGGGGTTGTTTTGCTCTGCTCTCATTGTAAAATACCCGCTGTCAAAAAGCAACCGTCTGCCGCGGGCAAATCGCAAATTTCGCCGCTGCCCTTGCGTCGCCGCGGCAAATGGGGTACAATACAAACAAAGTCAAGCTGTTGGCATTATCTCCCTGCCGTTTTGGCGGGGTGTATACAAAGGAGAACTACCATGCGTTACTGCAAAAAATGTACCATGCCCGACACTCGTCCCGGTATCACTTTTGACGCCGAGGGAGTATGCAGCGCCTGCCGTCATTACGAGAACCGTAAAAACGTAGACTGGGACGCCCGCTTCAAGGAGTTCGAAGCCTACTGCAACAAATACCGCGGCATGAACGGCCCCGGCGGTTACGACTGTGCTGTGGCAGTCTCCGGCGGTAAGGACAGCCATTTCCAGGTTTGGATGCTCAAGGAAGTCATGCACATGAACCCCATCCTGTTCAGCGTGGAGGACAACTTCCCCATGACCCAGGCCGGTGTGCATAACCTGAAGAATATCAGCGAGGAATTCGGCTGCACCATTATCTCCTGCAAGCCCAACATCAAGGCCCAGAAGATCCTCATGCGCAAATTCTTCGAGAAATACGGCAAGCCTACCTGGTATGTGGACCGCCTGATCTATACTTTCCCGCTGCACATGGCAGCCAAGTTCAACACCCCCATGCTTTGCTACGGCGAGAACGTCAGCTTTGAGTACGGCGGCAACGCCGACAAGGAAACCTACTCCGCCATGGACCAGATCGAAAACGGTGTGGCCGTGGGCTTCCCCATGGAAGAACTGGTGGGCGACGGTGTGACCGAAAATGATCTGAGCCTGACCCTGGCCCCCAGCGCTGAGGAACGTGCCAAGCTGGACCCGTTCTATATGAGCTACTTTGTGCCTTGGAACAGCTACAAAAACTACCAGATCGCCAAGGCGCACGGCTTCCATGACCTGACCCATGAATGGGATCGTACCCACCATGCCGAGAACTTTGACCAGATCGATTCCCGCGCCTACCTGGTGCATTCCTGGCTGAAGTATCCCAAGTTCGGTCATGCGGCAGCCACCGACTACACCGCACGGTATATCCGTTACGGTATGATGACCCGGGAAGAAGCCATTCCCATCATCAAGGAGCGGGACGGCAAGCTGGACCCCCTGTGCGTGCGGGATTTCTGCAATTTCTGCGGCTATACCGAAAGTGAGTTCTGGGCCATTATGGACAAGTTCTACAACCGTGACCTGTTCGAAAAGAACGAATGCGGTGAGTGGGTCCTGAGGCACCCCATCTGGGAAGAGGCGTAACCCATGACCGATCAGGAACAACTGGCAGCCTACCGCGCCATGCAGAAGGCAGTGCAGGACGAATACGACCGCACGGCCGACAAGATGGCTGCCCTGAAGGAACAGGGTAAGGAAAAGACCGCTACCTATCGCCAGCTGTTTGCCCGCAAACTGCAGTTGAGCGAACTGTTGGGATACTATAAGATTTATGGCCTGGTATCGTAAGTGTAAAATGGACTGGTGTAAAGGAACGGTGGCGCAATGAAGTACAATTATGTGCGCCAACCCTGCCATCCGGTTAATTTGGTGGCGGATGCCTTGGCGCTGGCTCTGGTTATTGGGCTGCCGCTTTATTTGCCTAACGGATATGTAGGACTTATCGGCAGTAAATTTTCGCTGTTGCTCGGCTGTGTTGCGGTTGCACTGGTGTCACTGGCGGTAGCGTACCTTGTTGGCAGGCATGGCAAAAAAACGGTGCGCCGTATGGATGCCGGATTTTTGTGGCTGGTAGGGCTTTGTTGCGTGTATACAATTGCATGGCTTTTTGCGGAAGATCGATACACTGCATTATGGGGATTAAGCGGCCGCAAGAACGGGCTTGTATTACTTCTGGCCTGTACAGCTGTTTATGCCATTGTAACTTTGTACAGCTCACCAGGAATTGTACCTTTGGTTTCGGATGTTTTGATGGCAGTGGGCAGCGTAGTCACACTGGTCAGTTGGTTGAATTTTTGGATGATTGACCCCCTGGATGCCTACTATACTTTTTTACCCGAAAGAGGAGAACTTTTTTTGGGGACGGTAGGCAACGTGAATTTTTACGGTGCATTGCTCTGCCTTTGTGTGCCGCTGGCAGTAGGAACTTACCTGCGCCGCGGCAAGCATCTGGTGGGCGGTCGCTTTTGGGTGGCTTTATGGCTGTGCAGCGGTCTGATTCCATGTGGAAGTGACGCGTCCTGGTTGGGATGCACCATAGCGGTGACTGTATTGTGCTGCAGTCATAAGACAACGACTCATACCCTTGCAAGAGTGGGAGCCCTGATTGCAGGGCTCTCATTTTGTGCGGTTTTTACGCGGCTGATGGCTAACGTTTGTCAGGCGCGTACCGAACTGCGGACGGTTTCTGCCTGGCTCGGAATGCCGGTGGTAGGGGGAACCCTTTTGTTGGCGGTGCTGGTGTGCATGGTGTGGTGGCTGCGGCGACCACCGCAACCTTGCGCAAAATGGGTGCGTGGTGCCGCACTGGCCGTTGCCGTGGGTATTGTTTTGCTAATTGCAGCAGCCAATTTATGGCAAAATGGACCTGGCCTGCTGGCCCCCCTGCAATTTAATGAACGCTGGGCGCAAAACCGTGGGTATGCATGGCAAAAACTGTGGATTATTTATACGCAGGACACTACCTGGTGGCAGAAACTGATTGGGTTGGGGGCAGACTCCGTAAGACAATGCCTGAATCCGGATGTTGAATCCACAAGATATATGATCTTGTTGAATGGTGAGGCTTTTGATTCTGCGCACAATGAATTTTTGCAGCATCTGGTCTGCGGTGGTTTGCTGGGACTGCTTTGCTGGT
This sequence comes from Gemmiger formicilis, assembly GCF_016901605.1. Taxonomy (GTDB): domain Bacteria; phylum Bacillota; class Clostridia; order Oscillospirales; family Ruminococcaceae; genus Gemmiger; species Gemmiger formicilis_B. The sequence continues at coordinate 20,320 of NZ_JACJKP010000012.1, read as the reverse complement.
GTGGCTTTTTGGCGACGGTATTGTGGCGCAGCTGCCAAAGCAGGCCTATTCTTGCCGCAGCAATACTTGGGTATATGGTGCAGTCATTTTTTAGTATCAGTATGCCCGGTGTTTTCCCTTTGATTTTTGTTCTGGCAGCGTTGACGGCAACAGCTTATGCGCCTCGTGCAGAACAGAACGGGAGACGGCTTACCGGAGCGGCTTTCTTGCTTTTTGCTGCAGCACTTATGGTACCCTACCTACCGTAAAGAAAAATTCGTGCAGTACTAATAATAATGTACAAAAAAGAATCAGAAATCTGGTGAAAAAAGCGTCTTGAAAATGGCGAAAAAAAGGTGTATCATTAAACCGTTTTCGGACAAATTCTATAAAAGTCGAGTGTAAAAAAGAGGAGTTGTCAAGATGAAACTGAAAAAGATTGCATCTGTAATTGCGGCAGTTGCTATGGCAGCTACGCTGTGCATGCCTGCCTTCGCGGACGCAACGCCGGGCGAAATTGCCAATAATGCAGCAGAACAGGCTGCGGCTTCTCAGGATATCGCTGAGATCGCCAGCTACGTTGCCCAGGCTACCGAGAGCCTGAAGCTCAGCTCTGAGCCGGTTACGGTTTCTGTACCGGTTACCAGCCAGGCAATCCGTTACTTTGACATGGCAGAAGAAAAAGGCTGGGTTAACCCGGTAGCAAGCGGTGATATTATCTACCGTTGCGATAACGGTGCCACGGTCAATGCTTCCTGCAATGTGGCCGATGACTACACCATTACCATTGACGCCACCGCTTCTGGTGATTCTGCTCATGGTTATGCCCTGTCTGTTAAGTTGCCCCTGGATTGCAATGTTCAGACCTACACTCTGAGCGAAACCAGCGGTCAGGTATCCTTCACTGCCACGGCTGATGTTATCAACGTGGGCGGCGAGTTCAAGATGGTTACCTTCTGGGTGCCGCACTTCACCACTTACGTTCTGACTCCTGCCAGCGTTTCCGGCGGCAACAGCTCTTCCGGTGGTGATGACAATAATAACAGCAACAACAGCAGCAACAACAGCCAGGCTGTTACCACCCAAACCACTACTTCTACGGTGACTACCACCGAGACGGTTACGGCTCCTGCAGTGGAAGAAAACCCCATCAAAAAGACTGGCGCTTCCATGGATATGACTATGTTTGTTGTGGTTGCGTTGGCTGCTGCCGCTGTTTGCGGTATGGGTGTTGCCGTGAAAAAGGCTCACAAGGGTGAGTGATTTCCAGGAATAAAATAACGCGTGAGGAAACTGAGCAAATGAGGAAACAATCTTCCCACTTTGCAGCGTCCGAACCGAGAAACAACAAGGGGAAGAAAATACTTCTTCCTCTTGTTTTTTCTATCGTGGCGCTGGTGATTTTGCTAATTGTATTGCAATCTGTCAGGGCATCTTTCGCCTCGGCTGCTTCGAACTCGGGACTGTCCGATACACCGCAGATCCCGGCGCTTTCTGCACTGCAGACCGAAGAAACGGCGGCAGTGGAACAGGAACAAGTAGATTTGGAAAGCTATCCGGAATCTGGCGATTACCTTGGTCATCTGACGGTCAGCGGCACGACGGTAGACTGTGATGTGTATTATGGGGATTCCGAAACCGAGTTCTCCAAAGGTGCCGGTACCTATAAGGGCGCTAAAATCCCGGGGGAAGGCGGTACCATTCTGATGGGGGGGCACACCGGTACCTATTTCCGTGACTTTGAAAGTGTAGAGGTAGGGGATGAGGTAACCTTTACTACCTATTACGGGGAATACCACTATGTTGTGACCGGTACACGGGTGGCAACGGATACCGACACCACGGCTTATGATCTGGATGCAACGGAGGAGAACCTCATCATGTATACATGTTATCCTTTCGGCATCATTAACCCCACCGACGAACGCTTTTTTGTGTATTGTGATTTGGTCAGCGGCCCGTCTGTAGTGCCGCAAAAGTCGTGAAGGGGCATAAGCGGGCAATGGGGTTTTTGGCGCAGGCAATTGCAAGCATCTGTGGTTGTTTGCTGGCTTTGATGCTTGCCCTGAACCTGACCTTGTTCCGGGAAGGGTACTATCTGCATCAGTTGCAAAACAGCGGCTGTCTGTTGTTGATTTATGAAAATATTAGCGAAGCTGAGCAGACGATAGCCCGCACAGCAGGCCTGCGAGAGACAATTTTGGATGGGATTGTTTCACAGGAAGATGTGGACGTGGCAGTGATCCGTCGTGCAGATGAAATCTGGCATGGTTCCACGACACAGCCGGATACGCCGTATGCGGATCTGGTAACTTACCTGCAGGATACCATCACAAAAGAAAGCGGTCAGATGTGGACCGAAGCAGATACGGTGCGGTATCAGCAGGTGCAGACGGTCTGTGAGGATATGTGGCGCACTAACGCGGTGCCACCCATGGCAAATATTTTGAATTTCCTGATGCAATACCGGCAGGTCGCCTGGATTCTGGTATTTGTGCTGGCGGTTCTGTTTGTGGCCTGTCAGTGGTTGCAGATCGTTTTTCAAAAACATTGGCATCAAATAGGAGAAACATTGGCGGCAATCGGAATATCGGTGGCGTGCGGAACAACCCTGACCTGTATTGCCATTAGTTTATCCGGTTGGAAAAACTGGATGCCGGCAACGGATGCGGCTTATGATCTGTATGTGGGCTGGTTCCGCGGTCTGGCGCCGGTTGTGGCAGCGTGCGGGTTTGGTTTGGCGGCGTTGGTGTGGTTGGCCTCGCTGTATCCTTACCGCATGGCACTTTACCATGAAAGTCGGAAAAAGCATTTAACAACAAAGGAGCAGCAGCTATGACCAAACACATCATCCTCTGGACGCTGAAAGATGAACTCGGCGCCGAAGAAAAAGCCGCCGTGAAAGCGGCAATCAAGGAAGGGCTGGAAGGCCTGGCCGGACAGATTCCGGGACTGGTGGATATTCATGTGCAGATCAATTGTCTGCCCAGCTCCAATGCGGACCTGATGCTGGATTCTACCTTTACCGATGAGGCTGCGCTGAAAGCCTATGCGGGGCACCCCGCCCACGTGGCGGTGGCGGACGGAAAAGTGCGTCCCTACACCAAACTGCGCAGCTGCCTGGACTTTACGGTCTGACAAAAATTGGCAACCCTCTTGCACAACGGCGAGGGATTGTGCTATAATACGCAAGAACGGCAAAGGCGCCGTCCCTATGGCATCGCCATAGGGACGGCGCCTTTTTTGTATTACTGGAATGCCGGAATGGAGTGCAGAAATATGGAAAAACTTCCTCGTTATGTGGACATTGATTACAGCAAATATGCGCCGGATCTTCCGGAAGATCAGCTGGAGGCCTACTACGGTCTGCCCAAACATGTGCAGTTCTGCAAAGAATGTGTCATGAGCAACCAGAAGCCGAACTCCTGCTATGAGTTCGAACATACCATCGATTCCATCAAAAAGACCATGGTCATTCAGGAGGACGGTGTCTGTGACGCCTGCCACGCCTGCCACAACAAGGCGAACGGTCACATCGACTGGGCTTTGCGGGAAAAGGAGCTGCGGGAACTGTGTGATGAGTACCGCAAAAACGACGGCTCCTACGACTGCCTGGTGCCGGGGTCCGGCGGCAAGGACAGCTTTTATGCGGCCCACCTGCTGAAATACAAGTACGGGATGCATCCGCTGACCGTTACCTGGGCGCCCCACATCTACACCCCCTGGGGCTGGGAAAATATGCAGGCCTGGATTCATGCCGGGTTCGATAACTACCTGTGCACCCCCAACGGGCAGACCCACCGGCTGCTGACCCGCCTGGCAACCGAGAATCTGTTCCATCCTTTCCAGCCCTTTATTCTGGGCCAGAAACAGCTGGCACCCAAGATGGCGGCCAAATTTGGGATTCCGCTGGTATTCTACGGTGAGAATGAAGCGGAATTTGGCAACCCCATTGCGGACAACAACTCGGCTTTGCGGGATGAACATTTCTTCGCGGTCAATGACTACGACCACATCTATCTGGGAGGTGTAAGCCTGCGTCAGCTGGAGGAGGACTACAAGATCGACAAGGCTGACCTGGCCATTTACCTGCCCTCCGAAACCTCCAATCTGGAGAAAAACCACATTCAGGTGCGGTATCTTGGCTATTACGAAAAATGGCATCCCCAGGGGGCCTACTATTACAGTGTGGAACACGGCGGTTTCCGCCCGGCACCTGAACGCACCCAAGGCACCTACTCCAAGTACAATTCCATCGACGATAAAATCGACGATTTCTTCTACTACACCACTTACATCAAGTACGGCATCGGCCGCACCACCTACGACGCTGCCCAGGAAATCCGCAACGAGGAAATTACGCTGGACGAGGCAAAAGCGCTGTGCAAGAAGTTTGACGGTGAGTATCCCGACCGGTTTGAAAAAGAGATCATGCAGTATCTTTCCATTGATAAGCAGCATTTCCCCCATGCGTACCAGTGCTTTGAACAGCCCAAAATGGACCGGGAATACTTCATGCATCTGGCGGACCGCTTCCGTTCGCCCCACCTGTGGAAGTGGGAGGACAACATGTGGAAACTGCGCCACACTCCCTATGAGGGAGACAGCGAGGTGCTTTGGGGTGACCCGAAGGGCACCCATCACGAAATCTGATCCCGGAGGCAGCAGACTATGGCAGAAAAAATACGCCTGATCGCACGGCTGGATGTAAAGGACGAAAACCTTGTCAAGGGGATTCAGATGGAAGGGCTGCGCAAACTGGGGGACCCCAACCAGTTTGCCCGGCGGTACTATGAAGAGGGCATTGACGAATTGCTCTATATCGATATTGTAGCCAGCTTGTACAACCGCAACAATCTCAGCGATATTGTGCGCAAGACGGTGGATGAGGTGTTCATCCCGGTTTGTGTAGGGGGCGGGGTGCGCAGTGTGGAGGATGTGCGCCACCTGCTTTCCATGGGCGCCGACAAAGTGGCCGTGAACACGGCGGCCATCAAGCGGCCGGAACTGATCACCGAAATTGCCGAGGCTTTCGGCAGTCAGTGTATGGTGCTGTCCATCCAGGCTAAGCGCAGCCGTACCTGGCCCGGCAAGTGGGAAGCCTATTACGACAACGGTCGGGCTCACTCGGGCTACGATGTGGTGGAATGGGCCAAACGAGGGGAAGCGCTGGGGGCAGGGGAGATCCTGCTGATGAGCGTGGACAACGAAGGTTTGCAGCGTGGCATGGACCTGGAACTTATTCAGGCAGTGACCGGTGCGGTGCATATCCCGGTGATCTGCGGCGGCGGTGTGGGCTGCGGCGATGACATCGTGGAAGCTGCCCATGCCGGGGCCGATGCGGTAGCGTGTGCGGCGGTACTGCATTATGAGAAGGAAACGGTACCGGAACTGAAAGAGGAAATCCGGGCCGGTGGCGTGGAGGTGCGCAGCGTATGAAAGTTACGGTGATTGATTACGGCTTATCCAACCTGCGCAGTGTCCAGAACGCCTTTGCCCATTGCGGCGCTGAAACGCTGCTGACCAGCTCCCCGGCGGATGTGCAGAACGCCGAGGCGCTGGTTCTGCCGGGTGTGGGCGCGTTCCGGGACGGCATGGCCGGTCTGGCGGCGTTGGGCCTGGTGGAGCCCATCCGCCAAAAGGTCGCGGAGGGAACCTCTTTGCTGGGCATCTGCCTGGGAATGCAGATGCTGTTTGAGGAGTCTGAAGAATTCGGGTGTTATGCCGGATTGGGTCTGATCCCCGGAAGGGTGGTAAAGATTCCCGGCACCGATGTGCACGGTGCACCCCAAAAAGTGCCCCATATCCGCTGGGATCCGTTGTTCCCGGCGGGGGGCAGAACGGATTTTGCCGGTACTATTCTGGCAGATGTGGAACCGGGGCAGGAATGTTACTTTATCCACAGTTACGAGGCCAAGCCGACCGCTCCGGCGGACCGGCTGGCCGATACCCGCTACGGGGGGCGCGATGTATGTGCGGTCGCAGCTCATGGCTCTGTGGTGGGCTGCCAGTTCCATCCGGAAAAATCCGGCCCGGTGGGACTTTCTATTGTCAGTCAATTTCTTAACATTTGTCAAAAATAAGCCAACGCCCCGCGTTTCAGCCAACGCGGGGCGTTGCTTTTTGTGCGGTAATCGGTTATAATGCATTCTGTATGAATATGTAGAAAAGGGGCGAAGTGTGTGTACAGCGATCTTCTGGTAGGGTCCACCGGGTTTGTGGGCGGCAATCTTATGGCCAAACACAGGTTCTCGGCGGTCTGCCACAGCAGTGATGTGGCGGCGCAGTACAACACCCGCCCCGATCTTTGTGTGTATGCAGGGGTACCGGCGGCCATGTTCCTGGCCAATGCGGACCCCGAAGCAGACCTGGCCGTGATGGCGGCTGCACGGGAAAATCTGCGCCGGATCGCCCCCAAAGAAGTGGTACTCATTTCCAGCATTGCCGTCTATGCGGACAGCCGCGGCAAGAATGAGGACGACGAGCCGGACACAAACGGTCTTTCCGCCTACGGAAGCAACCGGCTGCAGCTGGAGCGCTGGGTGCGGAAGGATTTCCCGGCTGCATTGATCGTGCGCCTGCCTGCCTTGTACGGCAAAGGATTGAAGAAAAACTTCCTGTATGATCTGCGCACCATTACCCCGGCTATGCTGAAAACGGAAAAATACAACGAACTGTCGCAGAAATCGGAACTGGTGCGGGAAGGATACACCCAGGCCGACAACGGCTTTTACAAGCTCAACGGTTCGGTGGATGCCGCTGCACTGCGGGATTTTTTTGCCGGTAACGATTTCAATGCACTGGCGTTTACCGACTCCCGCAGCCGGTATCAGTTTTATAATCTGGGCCGTCTGTGGGACGATATCACAGCAGCCCGCAAAGCCGGTTTGCACCTTTTGCACCTGTGCACGCCGCCCATCTCGGCACAGGCGGTCTATTCGGCAGTGACCGGAAAAAACGATTGGCAGAATGAATTGCCCAAGCCGCCGTTTGACTATGACCTGCGCAGCAAACATGGGGCGCTGCTGGGCGGCAGCGGGGCTTATCTGTGCACGAAACAACAGGAACTGGACGATATACAGCGCTTTTTGCGCCAGGGGGAGGAATCACGCAATGCCCGTGTGTAAACTGGCTATTTCCAACATTGCATGGCATAAAAATGACGATGAAGCGGTCTATACGGCCATGCAGCAGGCCGGCTTTACCGGGCTGGAGATTGCGCCTACCCGTATTTTCCCGGCAGAACCTTATGAGAACCTGACTTCCGCCGCTTTGTTCGGCGGCTACCTGAAAAACCGCTGGGGATTTGAAGTGCCCAGCCTGCAAAGTATCTGGTACGGTCAGACTGGCAATATTTTTGATGGGGCGCAAAGTGAAACGCTGCTGGACTACACGGCCGGTGCGTTCCGGTTTGCCCACAGCCTCAATTGTCCTTCGCTGGTGTTTGGCTGCCCCAAAAACCGGATGAGGCCCCTGGGCGCCGACGATGCACTGGCGGAGTCTTTCTTTATGCAGGCGGGCAATCTGGCGGCGCGCTACGGTGTGCGGCTGGCTATCGAAGCCAATCCCCCGGTTTATACCAACTATCTGAATCATACCGCCGATGCCTTCGCGCTGGTCAAGCGGCTGGATAACCCCGGTCTGGCGGTCAATCTGGACCTTTCCACCATGCTGGCACAGGGAGAAAAACTGCAGAACTTTGTGGATGATCTGCAGTATGTCAGCCATGTACATATCAGCGAACCGGGCCTGGCGCCTATCCAGAAGCGCCCCGAACACCGGGAACTGGCACTGTTGCTGGGTGCAGTAGGCTACCGGGGATATGTCTCGGTGGAGATGGCCTGCACAGACCTGGAGACCATCCGGCGGACGCTGGACTATGTTGCGGAGGTGTTTGCATGATCCGTTATGAACGCCACGATCTTTCCGGCGTGCCGGATTACTGTGCCGCTGAATTCAGCGCACGGCAGAGCGATTACTGCCTGTTGATCCCGGTCATCAACGAGGGGGCGCGTATCCTTACCGAACTGGGCCGGGCCCAGCGCGCCGGTGTGGATAAAATGTGCGATATTGTGCTGTGCGACGGTGGTTCCACCGATGGCAGCATGAAGGAAGAAACCCTGCAGCTGTACGGCGTCAACACGCTGCTGATCAAAACAGGCCCCGGCAAGCAGGGGGCCCAGCTGCGCATGGGCATCTACTTTGCACTCAACCGCGGCTATAAAGGGGTACTGACCATCGACGGCAATAACAAGGACTCCATCGAGGATGTGCCCCGTTTTATTGCCAAGCTGCAGGAAGGGTATGATCTGGTGCAGGGCAGCCGGTTCCGCCGCGGCGGGCGCGCCATCAATACACCGCCGGTACGGTATGCCGCCGTGCGGCTGGTGCATGCCCCGCTGGTCAGCCTGGCGGCGCATCAGTGGTTTACCGATACCACCAACGCCTACCGTGCCTACAGCCGGGAATATCTGACCCATCCCGAGGTACGGCCGCTGCGCGATGTTTTTGAGGGGTATGAACTGCTGGCCTACCTGAGCATCCGTGCCACCCAGCTGGGGCTGCGCGCCTGCGAGGTACCGGTGACCCGGGCGTATCCCGCTACCGGCAAAACGCCCACCAAAATCACCGGCTTTAAGGGCAACAGCGATCTGCTCAAGGTATTGTTCAGTGCCATGGCAGGCAAATATAATCCGTAAAAAAGAGGCGCGGACTTTACGCGCCGGGGGAACGTTGTATGGTCTACGATAAAATCATTTTCGGTGCGGGGCTCTATGGCTTGTACGCGGCGCAGAAATGCGGCGCGGCGGGGCAGCGTGTCCTGGTGCTGGAACGGGACCCCGGCCCCTTCATGCGGGCAACTTACATCAACCAGGCGCGGGTGCACATGGGGTATCATTATCCCCGCAGCTACTCCACGGCCATCAAAAGCGCCCATTATTTCCAGCGCTTTTGTCAGGACTACGGCTTTTGCCTGCATACGGAATTTGATCAGATCTATGCCACCAGCGCACACTTCTCCTGGACCAATGCGGCGGAATTCCGCCGCTTTTGTGCCGCAGCGGGGATTCGCTGTGATGATGTGGCGCCTACCAAATATTTTAACCCGGGGCTCTGCGACGGTGCGTTTTTGACCACGGAGTATACCTATGATGCCCAGGTCCTGAAGCGCTGGTTCCTGGAACAACTGGCGGCACTGCCGCAGGTGACGGTACTGTATAACCACAGACCGGAGCAGATCCGCAAGGAGGGCAGCGTCTGGCAGGTCAAAGCGGGGGACATCACCGCTGAGGCACCGTATCTGCTCAATGCTACCTATGCGGGAGTCAACGATGTGCATGCACTGCTGGAACTGCCGCCGTTTAAGATCAAGTACGAAAAGTGCGAGATCATCCTTTGTACGGTGGATGAGCGTTTGAAGGAAACCGGCATTACCGTGATGGACGGCCCCTTTTTCAGCTTGATGCCCTTCGGCCAGACCGGGCTGCACAGCCTGACCAGCGTGACCTTCACCCCACACGAAACCAGCTACGACAGCGTGGCGACCTTCCCCTGCCAGCAGGAGAGCGGCGGCCGCTGCAGCCCGGGCAACCTGTTTAACTGTAACGAATGTCCGGCCAAACCGGCCAGTGCCTGGCCCTATATGAGCCGTCTGGCCCGCAAATATCTGAAAGAAGAATATGGTTTTGCCTACCACAGCAGCCTGTTCAGCATGAAGCCCATCCTGAAAGCCAGCGAGATCGATGACTCGCGGCCGACGGTGGTGCGGGTGATGTGTGAAGAACCCAAGCTGGTCAGTGTGTTGTCGGGCAAGATCAATACTGTATATGATTTGGACGAGGTGCTGGAACTGTGAATACAAAAGAAAAAAACTTTGTTTCGGCGGTCGTCTACCTGCATAACGACGGCGCCCGCGCAGCGGAATTCTGCCGTGCGGTTGCTGCGGAACTGGACGCGCATTTTGCCCAGTATGAGCTGGTGGCGGTGGATGACGCCTGCACCGACGATACGGTGGAAAAGCTGCGGGCCTGGGGCCGTGAACAGGCCGCGCCGCTGACGATCCTGCACATGAGCCTGCACCATGGCTTGGAAAACGCCATGAATGCCGGGCTGGATGCGGCCATCGGCGATTATGTGTACGAGTTTGATTCCACCCGGATGCCCTATCCGGCGGCATGTATTTTCCAGGCTTACCAGACCGCACTGGAAGGCAATGATATTGTTTCGGTCTGCCCCGGCACGACCCGCGGCAGCAGTGAACTGTTTTATAAAATATTCAACGCCTACTCTCATTCGCCCTACCGCCTGCGGACCGATGCCTTCCGGCTGGTCACCCGGCGGGCCATCAACCGCGTACACGCTTCCAGCGCGCATTTGCCCTACCGCAAAGCTGCTTATGCGGCTTCCGGCCTTCGGATGACCGATCTGCTGTTTGACGGGCGCATGACCGAAAAACAGTCGGGGCGGTTCAATCTGGCTATCGACAGCCTGGCACTGTATACGGATGCCGGCTTTAAGGTCAGCATGGGCATTACCCTGTGTATGCTGGCCCTGGCGCTGGCAGAACTTTTGTACACGCTGGTGATCTTTTTCACCGGGCACCCGGTGGCCGGCTGGACTACCACCATGTTTGTGATCACGGTGGGATTTTCCGGTCTGTTTGCGGTGCTGACCATTGTGGTCAAGTATCTCTCTTTGCTGCTGGACCTCACCTTCAAACAGCAGAAATATCTTGTGGAAAGTATTGAAAAGCTGCAGAAATGAAAAAACTTCGCCTACAATTGAACCGCCGTACCTTCTGGCTGTGCATTGCGCTGCTGGTGTGTTTGCGCTGTGCGCTTACCGCCTTTCAGCAGGCATATATTTGGGTGGGTGGCGCACCACTGGACGATGAGCTTATGTTCCGTGCTGCCAATGCGATCTCGGCAGGGGAGTGGCTGGGAGCGTATGATTACCTGACCCTTTCCAAGGCAATGTTTTTCCCGGTTTGGCTGGCGCTTTTGCATCTGCTGCATCTGCCGTATCTGGTGGCAGGGGCCGCGCTCTGGTGTGGTGCTTCCCTTTTGGCGGCTTTTGCATTTGCCCCTTTGTGGCGTAAAAAGGAACCCGGCACAGCCCGCGTTTATACCCTGGGGCTGTTTGCGCTGCTGGCTTTTTTGCCGTCCAGCTGGGCGGCTTACACATTGCGTGTGTACCGGGACAATATCTTCCCGGCACTTTGCCTGATTTTCTTTGCGGGAATGGCGGGTGCCGCCCTGCGCGCCGTATTCTATCCGGCCAAAGAAAAGCCCCTCTGGCCCTGGTTGCTGGCTGCCGGAATGGGACTGGGCTGTGGATACCTGGACCGGGAGGATGCTGGGGTGTTTTTGCTGCCCTTTGCTGCGGTGGCCACCGTTGTGATGCTGGTGGTACTGGTCCGGGCGCGCCGCTGGCTCTGCTGCGCGGCACAGGCGCTGCCCTATGGTTTGCTGGCGGTGGCTGTGCTGACTTTCTGCAGCCTGAACTACAGCCACTATGGCGTGTTTGCACTTTCGGATTTCTCCGAAGGCTCTTTCGCGGCGGCCATGGGGGCCATGATGCGGGTGGACACCGAAAGCACCGAACCGCTGCTCTCGGTTCCGACCGATGCCCGGGAAAAAATATATGCGGCGGTTCCGGAACTGGAACCCTTGGCCTATTGGCTGGAAGAGGACGAACAGCTGCAGAACGATTTCCGGGACCCTGTGCTGGATGATTACCGCGCGGGCAGCTTTTACTGGGCCATCCGCCGTGCGGCACAGTTTGAGGGCGTTTACGATACGCCCCAGAAAGCGGATGCCTACTGGCAAAGCGTGGCCGATGCCATCAATGGGGCCTGTGAGGATGGAACCCTGCCCAGCCGTACCGGGCAGCGGACCGCCACCAGCCAGCCAATCAAGGCTTCTTATGTGGCTTCCACATTGGCAGAAACGGTGCGGGGCTTTGTCCATGTGATAACGTTTGCCGATTGTGCCCCTTATGAAACGGCGCGTTCCATCGGCACCGAGGAAGATATGGCCCAGTGGTCGTCGTATCTGCACTGTGGTTTCAACCATGCGGCGGAAGCCGGCAAGGATACGCCTTATTACAGCCCTTACCAGAAACTGGTGTTTGCTCTTATGGAGGGCATTGCCTGGTGCTATCGCGCTTTGCTGTGGCTGGGCCTGCTGGCCGGATTGGTCTGCCATTGGGGTGCCTTGCCCCGTGTACTGCGCTGCCCTGCCGCGGATAAGGTGGTGCCCTGGCTGCTTCTGTTCGGCATTCTGGGAATTGCGCTGCTGCGCTGTGCCATGATCGCTTTTGTGGAGGTGTCCAGCTTCGGAATCGGCACCAGTACCATGTACCTTGCGACGGTTCATCCGCTGTTGCTGCTGTACGCGTTTGCGTCGACCGCAGCGTTCGGCTGGCCGTTCAAACGAAAGGAGCACGCTGCATGACCGATCTTCTGATTATTGGGGGTGGTGCCGCCGGTCTGATGGCCGCAGGGGCGGCCTGTGCCCGGGGATTGCGAGTCACCGTGCTGGAACATAACCCCAAGGGACCTGGCCAGAAACTGCTGATTACCGGCAAGGGGCGCTGCAATGTGACCAGCGACAGTGACGTGCGGGAGTTCCTGCCCTTTGTGCGTCATAACGGCCGGTTCCTGTACTCCAGTTTGTATGCATTCCCGCCGTCGGCGGCAATGGAATTGTTTGAATCTCTCGGTGTACCGCTCAAAACTGAGCGCGGACGCCGTGTTTTCCCGCAAAGTGACCGTGCCGCCGATGTGCTGGCGGCGCTGCGCTCTTACGCGCAGGATGCGGAATTTGTGCGGGGAAGCGCCAAAAAGCTGCTGGTGGAAAACGGCGTCTGCTGCGGAGCTGTTACCGAAAAGGGCCAGACGATTCGTGCCAACGCCACCCTTGTGGCGACCGGAGGTATCAGCTATCCGGTGACCGGCAGTGATGGCAGCGGTTACAAGCTGGCCCGGCAGGCAGGGCATACCATTGTGGACCCGCAGCCCAGCCTGTGCAGTCTGGTCAGTCCGGACCCCGCCTGCCGCCGTATGATGGGGCTTTCGCTGCGCAATGTCCGTCTGACCCTGCTGTGTGACGGAAAACCGCTGTTTTCCGAACAGGGAGAAGCGCTGTTCACGCATTTCGGATTGTCCGGCCCGCTGGTACTCTCTGCCAGTACGTACATCGAGGATCTGGCCCGGCATCAATATGTCTGCGAGTTCGATCTGAAACCCGCGTTGGACGAGAAAACCCTTTATGACCGTCTGACACGGGATTTTGCCGCGTTAGGCGGGCACAGCGCCCAGGGCGCACTGGAAAAACTGCTGCCCCATTCCATGCGCCCGGTGGCTGTGGAAAAATGGGGCGTGGACCCTGCCACCCGGGCGGCTCAGATCACCCGGGAGCAAAAGCAGGCACTGGTGCAGCTGTGTAAACACTGGGCCGTGCCCGTCACCGCACTGGGGGACCGGGAACACGCGGTCATTACTGCCGGCGGTGTGGATGTGCGGGAGATAGACCCCAAAACCATGGCCAGCAAGCTGTGCGCCGGTTTGTACTTTGCCGGTGAGGTGCTGGATGTGGATGCACGGACCGGTGGTTATAATCTGCAGATTGCCTGGTCCACCGCACAGGCAGCGGTTCGGGCCATTGCCCAATCCTGATCAAAGGGCGGGGGGCTGAAACTTCCGCCAAGAATCAATATACGAGGTGTTTTGGATGATTTCTGTTGCAATCGATGGTCCTTCCGGGGCCGGCAAATCCAGCCTGGCCAAGCGTCTGGCGGCTGATTTGGGATACGTGTATGTGGATACCGGTGCCATGTATCGCTCCATTGGTCTGTATGCAACCCGGCAGGGCGCCGACCTGCACAATGCCGAGGCTGTGGCGGCGCTGCTGCCCCAGATCCAGCTGGAGATCCGCCTGCTGGATGGTACCCAGCATATCTATCTCAACGGGGAAGACGTCAGCGAAGCCATCCGCGCCGAGGAGATCGGCATGGCGGCATCGGCGGTGTCGGCACATCCTCCGGTCCGGGCATTTTTGCTGGATACCCAGCGCAGCCTGGCCGCTAACCAGAATGTCCTGATGGATGGCCGGGATATCGGCACCGTGGTGCTGCCCAACGCCACCGTCAAAATTTATCTGACGGCCAGCGCACAGGCGCGGGCGGAACGCCGCTGCAAGGAACTGCAGCAAAAAGGCCAGCCTGCCGATTTTGCCACTGTGCTGGCGGATATTGAGCAGCGCGATTATCAGGACACCCATCGGGAAGTGGCGCCTTTGAAACAGGCAGAAGATGCCATTCTGGTAGACACCAGTGATATTGATTTTGACGAGAGCTTTGCTCTGCTGAAACGTACGATTCTGGAACATATCTAAATTGGAGGCGCGCACATGCTGCTGTATTGGATCATTCTGCCCATTGTATGGGTACTCGCACGGCTCGTCTGGCGCATCGAGGTCATCGGCCTTGAAAACTATAAGGCCGTGCGCGACGGCCGCGCCTATGTGATCGCGTCCAACCACATTGCCAATCTGGACCCGGTGTTTATTGCCGTTGCCGTGATGGATTGGCGCCGTATGTGCGTACTGGCGAAGGAAGAACTGTTCAAAAATCCTTTTATCGGCTGGTTCCTGCGCTGCATGGGGGCGGTCTCCATTGACCGCGGCAAAGGCGATACCGTCACGCTGGAAAAGGTGACTTCGGCCTGCCGCCGCGGTATCGGGGTGCTGATTTTCCCCGAAGGAACCCGTACCAAAAACGGAAAACTGGGCATCCTGAAAAGCGGTGCCTTTGTGATTGCGGCCTCTGCCAATGCCGATATGGTGCCCTGCCGTATCATCTACAACACCAAGGACGGCAAGCTGCATCCGTTCTGCCGTGTGCGGGTGGTATTCGGCCCGGCTATTCCGGCACAGGACCTGCAGATCACGGACCCCGGTCACAAGGTAACGGCACTGCGCCACATGAAGACCCGCCTGAAAGAGGCGCTGGAAGCGCTGCTGGAAGAAAATGCTTTTGAAAAGCCGGCGTTGGAAGCTGCACAACCCGCCGCTGAGGCGCAGCCTGTCACGCCGCCTTCGGCCCCGGATGCCAACCGTCAGGCCGAACTGTAATTTGCCACAAGGAGCCAAACCATGAATGTAATTCGTGCCAAAACCGCCGGCTTTTGCTTTGGCGTGGACCGTGCGGTCAAACTGACCTACGATTTGTTGGAAGAAGGACGGCGTGTAGCTACGTTAGGCCCACTGATCCACAATCCGCAGGTGGTAGCCGACCTGGAAAGCAAGGGGGCGCTTACCTGTGAAGAAGTGGACGCTGTGCCTGACGGATATGAAGTGATCATCCGCAGCCACGGGGTCCCGCGGGAGGTTTACGAGAAAATAAGCACACGGGGCCTGGCGTATCATGACGCCACATGTCCATTTGTTGCAAAAATCCATAAATTGGCCGCGGAAGCGGGCAAAAAAGGTGCGATTTTGTTGGTGGCCGGTGACGAAAATCACCCGGAAGTACAAGGCATTGTGGGCCATGCAACAGGCCCGGTGCGGGTTTTTGCCAATCTGGAAGAACTGCAAAAAATGTTGCCGGAACTTGCGCAACAAGAGTCCATTTGTGTGGTTGCGCAGACGACTTTTCGGGTAGAAAGTTGGGAAAACTGCAAAGCTTTTTTAAAAAAAGAGTGTACAAAAGCCGAAATTTTTGATACAATATGTAACGCAACGTGGGCGAGGCAACAGGAAGCGGAAGACCTCAGCCAGAAATGTGACCGTATGGTCGTCATTGGTGGTCATCATTCTTCCAATACCCAAAAGTTGTTACAGGTTGCTGCAAGGCATACCATGGCCATCAATGTCGAGACTGCTGATGAACTCGACCGGGCATGGCTGGCAGGTGCCAAGACAGTGGGTGTGACAGCCGGGGCTTCAACGCCTTCGTCTATAATTGAGGAGGTACTTAACAGTATGAGTGAAGAGATCCGTGACGACATGAGTTTTGCCGAGATGCTGGAAGCGTCCGAAGCAAAGCCCCTGTATGCAGGCAAGATTGTTAAAGCCAAGGTCATCAGCGTTTCCCCGACGGAATGTGTCGTCGGCATCGATGGCTCCAAGCACACCGGCGTTGTTACGCTGCGTGAGATGAGCCATGACCCCAACGCCAAGATGGAAGACCTTGTTAAGGTAGATGACGAGCTGGATCTGGTTGTTGTGAAGACCAACGATCAGGAAGGCGTGGATACCCTTTCCCGTGTTCGTTTTGAAGCCCAGAAGGGCATGAAGGACGTTTCCGAGGCTGCCGAGAACGGCACCGTTATGGAAGGCGACGTCATGGAAGCCAACAAGGGCGGCGTTGTTGTCAACGTCAAGGGCGTGCGTGTGTTCGTGCCCCGTTCTCAGGCCACCATGCGCCGTGACGAGGACTACACCAAGCTGGTGGGTCAGCATGTCCAGCTGGTCATCACCGAGTGCGCCGGCCGCAAGATCGTCGGCAGCATCAACAAGGTGACTGCGGAAGCCAACAAAGCCAAGCGCGAAGAGTTCTGGGCCAATGTGGAAGTTGGCAAGAAGTATCAGGGCGTTGTCAAGAGCCTGACCTCTTACGGCGCTTTCGTGGATATCGGCGGTGTGGATGGCCTGTGCCATATCAGCGAGCTGAGCTGGTCCAACATCAAGCATCCCTCTGAGGTTGTCAATGTTGGCGACGAGATCGAAGTTTACGTCAAGAGCTACGATCCCGAAAACCAGAAGGTTTCTCTGGGCTACAAGAAGGAAGAGGACAATCCCTGGGTCAAGCTGGAGAATGAAGTGCCCGTCGGCACCGAGTTCACCGCTCCCGTTGTCTCCATCACCAAGTTTGGCGCCTTTGTCCGCATCATGCCGGGCATCGACGGTCTGGTTCACATCAGTGAGATCAGCAACGAGCGCGTCAACAAGGTTTCCGACGTTCTGAAGGTCGGCGACGAAGTCCGCGTTAAGCTGACCAATGTCGACTTCGACCGTAAGCGCATCAGCCTCTCCATGAAGGCTTGCCTGAACGAGGAAGAGGACGCCGAATAATTCGATTCTGCAACCGTAAGGGGGCCTGCCTGTCAGTACAGGCAGGCCTCCTTTTATTGAAAAAAGTAGTGGCATGCAAAAAATCAAAGAATTTGTCATAAAATATTACGAGGGGCTGGCCTACCTGTTCTTTGGCGGGGTGGCTACGCTGCTCAACCTGGTGGTATTTGCGCTGTTCCAGGCAATGTTCGGCACAGCTTTTGCTGCCGGCATCGGCAATGTGATTGATAACATCATCTGCATTCTGTTTGCATACTGGACCAACCACACCTTTGTTTTCCGTAGCGAAAACAAGGGTCGTGCTGCGCTGGCGGAATTCGGGCAGTTTGTTTCCTGCCGTATTGCCACCATGGTTCTGGACCAGGCTATTATCTGGCTGGGCGTTTCTATGGTAGGCCCCCATGTGGCCTTTGCTGTGGACAACGGTGAAATCTGGGCTATGGGCGTCAAGCTGTTCAGCCAGGTGATTGTCATTCTGTCCAATTATGTGTTCAGCAAATTGTTTATTTTCAAGAAAAAATAAAGCGATTTTTGCTGCGGCGCGAAACAGGCAGTAGTTTTCGGCCTGCCGAAAGGCGGCCGTTTTGTGATTTTATTTCCTGCATAAGGAGGCAATTCCCATGAAGAAGAAAGTCCGCGGTCACGGTTTTCGTCTGGTCGGGCTGATTTTGGGCATCGTTGGTGCCACCATCAGCATTACGGCCGTTGTCTTTTCTGCACTGGGCCTGCACCAGGCACATCTGTGCAAACACTGCGCGAAAGGAGAAAACTTCCGGTGAAATACACAAAGGAATTTATGCTGAGCAAAGTTGACCATACACTGCTCAAGCCGGAAGCTACCTGGCCGCAGATTCAGGCTTTGTGTGATGAAGCCATTGCCAACCACTGTGCTTCGGTCTGCATCAACACCTGCTATGTGAAGCAGGCGGTGGACTATATGGCAGGGCGTGTTCCGGTCTGCTGTGTGGTAGGTTTCCCTCTGGGTGCCATGGATACCCGCAGCAAGGCCTTTGAGGCCCGCACGGCGGTGGAAAACGGTGCTTCGGAAGTGGATATGGTCATCAACATCGGCTGGCTGAAAAACAAGCAGTATGACGATGTGCGGGCCGATATTGCCGCAGTCAAGGAAGCGGTGGGGGACAAGGTCCTCAAAGTCATCATCGAAACCTGCCTGCTCACCGACGAAGAAAAGATCAAGATGTGCGACATTGTGCCCGAAGCCGGTGCCGATTTCATCAAGACTTCCACGGGCTTCTCTACCGGCGGTGCCACTTTCCATGATGTGGAGCTGTTTGCAGAGCATGTCAAGGGCCGCTGCAAGATCAAGGCGGCGGGCGGCATCTCCACGGTGGAGGATATTGAAAAGTTCCTGGATTTGGGAGCCGACCGCCTTGGCACATCCCGCGCAGTAAAACTGCTGACTACCGGGGAATCCGGCAGCGGATATTGATGTAAACGTATGGCGTCCGCCTGATGGCGGACGCTTTTTGTATAGGAAACGGCTCCCTTGCATAGGTTGAAAAAAACGTGCAAGGGGGCTTTTTATGACTGTTTCACCGTTGGTACTTACCACATTGGCGGGATTGTCCACCGGAGCGGGCGGTCTGGTTGTGGTTCTGTGCAAACCCACCCGGCGGCTGCTCTGCATCAGCGCGGGCTTTGCGGGCGGGGTGATGGTGGCTGCGTCTTTGGCGGATCTTGTTCCCGGGGCTTTGCGTTTTTATGGGATGTATCTGCCGCCCTTTGCTTGTGGCGGTGCCTTGGTTTTGCTGCTGGGGGCCGGTATGCTTATGGCGGCATTGCTGGGGCGCTTGTTGCCGGAAGAAGAGGAACTGGCGGCGCGGATGGCTGGGGATGCAGCCAGGACGGCGGCGCTGCGCACGGCCCTGATTACCGGTGCAGCATTGCTGCTGCATAATTTCCCGGAAGGGATACTCACTTTGTTTGCGGGTACAGCTGGCCCGTCCCTGGGGATTCGGACCACACTGGCCATTGCCCTGCATAATATTCCCGAAGGGGTGGCCGTTGCAGTTCCCTTTGCCTATGCTTTGCGCAGCCGGGTGGGCGGTGCGGCTGCTGCGTTGGTATCCGGGTTTGCGGAACCGGCCGGGGCCGTATTGGCCATGCTGTTTTTGCACCGGTGGTTTACGCCGGGGTTCCTGAACGGCACCATGGTCATGGTAGCAGGGGTCATGCTGTGGGTGGCGCTTGCCCAGCTGCTGCCGTCGGCATTGGCCGGACGGGACCGTCTGCCAGGCCTTTTGGGCGCGGCGGCCGGACTGCTGGGGATGCTGCTGGGCATTGCGGCTTTGTCTTGAATGTGTTATACTATACCCTGTATCAATGTTGAAAAACGGCAGGGGAGGGTGCTGTATGCGTTTGAAAATAACGGCCCTCACCCTGGCCCTTTTGCTGTTAACAGGGTGTGCCGCCTACAATGATGTGGAAACCCTGCTGCGGGCACCGCAGCTTTCGGGCGAAAGCGCCGCGCTGCAAAAAGCGCTGAACAGCTATCTGGGCGGCAGCGCTACCCTGAAATATCCCGCCAGCGGTGATTTCCTCTCGCCCTTTGCCTTCGGCGACTGGGACGGCGACGGAACCAACGAGGCTGCCGTGCTGTATACGGCAGACACCACCAGTTCCAATGTTTTTCTGGCGGTTCTGGAACCCAGCGGGGAAGACAGCTGGCATGTGAGCCAGACCATAGAAGGCCTTTCCAGTGAGGTGGAAACTTTCTCGGCGGCTCACCTGCGGGATGCCACCAGCCAGCAGATTCTGGCCGGGTATGGCAGTGCGCAGGGAGACCGGTACCTGGTGGTGTATGAGTACGACGGCACCAACCTGAACACCATCATCAGCAACCGATACAGCGAAATGGTCCTGGGGGACTTTACCGGCAAGGGCGATACACAGGACCTGGTGCTGGCACTGCCCACCGATACCGAGTACGGCGGTGTGACTCTGCAGCTATTGACCAATGTGGAAGGGGAATTCCGGTCTTACCAGACATTGAATCTGGGGGAAGGTTCCTATAGCGGTTGTGCAGCTCTCAGCGCCGGGCAGGGCCGTGACGATGCCATGTACCTTGTGATGGACGCCTGGTCCGGCAGCAACAGCCTTGTGTCGGATATCATTCTCTATGACAGTGAAACAGGCTTCTTGCAGCCGTATCATCCGCCGGGCCTCAGCGACCCGCAGCGCAGCACTCTGCGCTATCACACGGAACTGCTCAGCCGGGATATCGACGGTAACGGCACGGTGGATAT
>NZ_JACJKP010001093.1 GCF_016901605.1 Gemmiger formicilis | reverse complement strand
CCGTCCCAGGCACGCCGCACCGTGCAGGCGATGGCGGAACTGATCCGTCACCGGGGACCGGACGGGGAAGGGCTGTATGCCGACGCCCGTGCGGCACTGGGGCACCGGCGGCTGGCCATTATTGACCTGGACGGCGGTCCCCAGCCCATGTTCAACGAGGATGGCCGTCTGGCGGTTGTGTTCAACGGGGAGATCTACAATTACCCG
>NZ_JACJKP010001092.1 GCF_016901605.1 Gemmiger formicilis | reverse complement strand
TTGCCGGCCGCCTGAACAATGTGGACGACGAATACATCCGGGAGCGCAGCGTCGATGTATGTGACGTCTGCCGCCGCGTCGTGGATATTCTGGACGGGCGGCCACGCCGTCGCCTGCACCTGAAACGCCCCAGCATTCTGGTAGCCGACCGGTTTTTCCCCAGCGATCTGTTCAGCCTGGACCGGCGGATGATTCTGGGGTTGGCCAGC
>NZ_JACJKP010001091.1 GCF_016901605.1 Gemmiger formicilis | reverse complement strand
GGATGATTCTGGGGTTGGCCAGCAATCAGGACAGCACGGTCAGTCACGCCGCCATTATGGCCCGCAGCCTGGGGATTCCCGCCATTGTCCAATTGGGCGACGGCGTGGCCGCCCGTCCAGAATATCCACGACGCGGCGGCAGACGTCACATACATCGACGCTGCGCTCCCGGATGTATTCGTCGTCCACATTGTTCAGGCGGCCGGCAA
>NZ_JACJKP010001090.1 GCF_016901605.1 Gemmiger formicilis | reverse complement strand
TCATGATCGGCAATCCCTTTTGCACAATCAAGGTGTTTTGGAATTTTCACACAAAAAATAGATTGGCGCAGGTGCGCCATGCGTTTTTTGATAAATTGGCGCGAAAGCGGCCTGCACAGATCCTTAAAAAAACGATACAGTAAAATCATAAAAGGACAAAAAAAGAGTTTGGATCGCCTTTGGCGTTACAGACCGAGCGGCAAAGCGAT
>NZ_JACJKP010001089.1 GCF_016901605.1 Gemmiger formicilis | reverse complement strand
GCTGGCCAACCCCAGAATCATCCGCCGGTCCAGGCTGAACAGATCGCTGGGGAAAAACCGGTCGGCTACCAGAATGCTGGGGCGTTTCAGGTGCAGGCGACGGCGTGGCCGCCCTGGCCGCCGGGCACCGGGCCATTCTGGATGCTTCCGACCCCGACGCAGCCACTTTCGTGATTGAGCCGGACGGCGCCCATGTGGCGCAGGCCGAC
>NZ_JACJKP010001088.1 GCF_016901605.1 Gemmiger formicilis | reverse complement strand
CAAAGGCATTTCCTACCGCCACCCCGGGAAGGCAAGGCACCTAACTTGTGCATGCTTCCCACTCCCGGACAAAAGGTTGGAGTTTCTTCGGTTCCTTCTTTGCAAAGAAGGAACAAATCCAGAGATTTCCAAAGAAAGAGGACTTCGGGCCCTCTTTCTTTTTTTTGTGAACTGTGCTATACTGGCGTTTGTATGTTTCAAACCCATGGTA
>NZ_JACJKP010001087.1 GCF_016901605.1 Gemmiger formicilis | reverse complement strand
TCCGCTTGACTCGTCCACCCGTCATAGTATCCAGGCCGGTATCCACCACCGTGACCTTCCAGGGCTCAGCCGAACTGTTGAGCACCTTCATGGAATTGGCGGCCAGGTCAAAGGGATTGCCCAGCGTGTGGGCGATCATGACGGCCTTGGTTTTGGGGGAAAGCGCTGCTTCCAGTTTGGTCACATCAATGTTGTACTGGGGTACCGTCACG
>NZ_JACJKP010001086.1 GCF_016901605.1 Gemmiger formicilis | reverse complement strand
CGGCCAATTGGTGAAAGTTGTCAAATTGGATAAATTTGCAAATGACTTTGCTTTATCTGTGGAGCAAATCTTTCCGAATGATACCTTTGTTGCAGAAAAGAGAAATGGTCTGGAACACAGTCCCGTTTGTATCCGTGATCTGAATTTTGCTGCCGGCCGGTTCAAAAAATGTTCCATAAGCGTAACAGTCGGAGGTCCCGTTTACAGAAAGG
>NZ_JACJKP010001085.1 GCF_016901605.1 Gemmiger formicilis | reverse complement strand
CATGGTTGCCTGCTCATGCTGTTGCGGTACGGCCTGCAGTTGTCCGGCCTGCAGCTTTTCCAGTGCTGCAACCAAAGTTTTGGCGCCAATGGCACTGACACGGTCAAACAGCTGGCGGTGCAGCACGGCATTCCGGTGTATCAGCCGCGTACGCTGCGCGATGGTTCCTCGGACGATCTGATCCGGGAATTGGCGCCTGACATTATCGTTGTGG
>NZ_JACJKP010001084.1 GCF_016901605.1 Gemmiger formicilis | reverse complement strand
ACGGTGCAGCTGTTTTTGTCGTCGTTGTCCCAGCCGCGGCGGCCCACCGCCTGCAGAATATCCATGGCCGCCTGCTCGTCCGCCACCACGCCGTCTGTGGCCTGCAGTTCCTGGGCATTGACGTGGACCAGGATATGACCGGCCTGATGGACAAGGTCATCTGCCTGGCGGCCCCCTACGCCCCGCTGGACGGCATCAATGACGCGGGCGTCAG
>NZ_JACJKP010000110.1 GCF_016901605.1 Gemmiger formicilis | reverse complement strand
ACTGGCAGAAGATTTCAACCACATGGCCTCCGAGGTCAAACGCAGCGCCCAGCTGGAAAAGGACATTCTGGCCAATGTAAGCCATGACCTGCGCACCCCGCTGACCCTGATCAAAGGTTATGCCGAAACGGTGCGCGACCTGACCGGTGCAGACGAAGCCAAACGTACCGAGCAATGCAACATTATTGTAGACGAAACCGACCGCCTGTCGGCCCTGGTCAACAGCGTTATGGAACTGAGCAAGGTACAGAACGGTTCCGAAAAGCCCAACCCCATCGACTTTGACATGAGCGAGTTGTGCTTTGAAGTTGCCGGACGTTACGACGCCCTTTGTGACCAGAACCACTGGACCCTGCGTCTGGAAGCCGACCAGGCCGCCCCCGTCAGCGCCGACCCCGCCATGATGGAACGGGTCCTGCACAACCTGCTGGGCAACGCCTTCCATCATATTGGTGAGGACGGCACGGTGGTGCTGCGTGTGATCCCCCTGGAAAAGAGCTGCCGTGTAGAGGTGGAAGACCACGGTCCCGGTATTGCACCCGAAGACTTGCCTTACCTGTTTGACCGTTATTACCGTGCCCGCCAGGACGCCGGAAAGACCGGTACCGGACTGGGGCTCTCCATTACCAAAGCGATTCTGCAGCAGCATGGATTTGCTTTTGGTGTGGACAGTGCCCTGGGCCGCGGTTCCACGTTCTGGTTCACAATGTGTGATACCCGTACCCAACCGAATCCCTGATACGTTGGAGGTAACCGCCATGGACAAACTTAACCGCGCAATGGATGAACAACTGGAAAAAAAGGTGGCCGATCTGACCGCCCACAACGACGAAACCGGCGACGGAAAACTGGATGCCGCCGACCTGAAAGCCCAGCTGAACCGCATTGAAGCACAGCTGGAACTGCAGGACCAGCAAAACCGCCGTATTATGCGCAACCAGAAACTGCGCATGACGCTGAGTGTGGTACTGACCCTGATCCTGTTGATTTCGCTGGCTGTATTCTCCTATTTCTCCCACAATGCCTATGTGGAGGTAATGGAAGCCACACAGCATGTCAACGGTCTGGCCGAGACATTGCAGGGCAGCCTGGACTCCGTGGACCCGGAAGCCCTGGATTCCATGATGCAGGATCTGCCGGTCATCACGGAGCAGCTCAAGCAGGTAGATGTGGATTCTCTGAACCAGGTTCTGGAAGCACTGCCCACCTTGCTGGATGACGTGAACAAGCTGAAATCTCAGGTAGAAACCATCAGCGGACTTCTGGGTTCCGTAGGCGCTCTTTTCGGTTCCTGATTTTTACCGCAACAACAAACCGGGCGGCAGGGAATCTTCCCTGCCGCCCGGTTTGCGCAGTCTGGTATCAGACTTGCTCAGCGCTGACGGTAGCTCTGGCAGTAATGGGGATTGTCCACATTCTGGTTGCAGCCGTCGCAATGCTCGGTGATCTTGATTGCATCCAGGTTGCAGGTGCAACCGTTCTGGTTGTACGCACAGGAGCAGACATCACAGGTAACGTTGGTGTTTTCCATCTTGCTCACCTCCTTGCCGGTAGTATGGCCCTTATACCGTAAATTTATACACAGCCGCCTTGCACAGTCTTGCGTGCTTGTGCTATACTGGGCACAAGGACGCATCTATCCCCCTTGGAGGTAACGCCATGACAATCCAGAGTATTATTGTGCTGGTCATTGTATTTGTACTGCTGGCACTGGCTATTATGTTTATCTGCCAGAACGGTGGTTGGCAGGGCGGCTGCGGCGGCAACTGCGCCAGCTGCCACAACAAATGCGCCACACCCAAACCCAAAGATCAGAACAAATCATAACCCTGTCCCTCCCCCTTGCGGGGAGGGCTTTTTTCTTTTGCCCGGTTGCACAAAAAGCCAAAAAAGGATATACTATGCTTATGTATATTCCAAAGTGGGAGGGTATGCCATGAAAGCTGATCGATACCGGTTTGACGGCTCGCGCCGCTGTGATCTGCGCGAGCTTCCCTGTGATGGAAAACAGGATAATCTGGATAAGGAACAGATTCTGGCCAAAACCGCCCGGAACCTGCAGGAGATGGCCTCGTTGCAGGATGCCCTGTATGCAGACGGACGGGAGGGCCTGATTTTTGTGCTGCAGGCCCTGGATGCCGCCGGCAAGGACAGCACCGTCAAGCATGTGATGGGCGGCCTGAATCCCCAGGGTGTGCTGGTTACCAGCTTCAAGCAGCCCAACAGCGAAGAGTTGAGCCACGACTACCTGTGGCGCGTTCACAAGGCGCTGCCCCCTCGGGGTTCCATTGCCATTTTCAACCGCAGCTACTATGAGGATGTGCTGGTCGTGCAGCTGCATGATCTGCAAAAGACCTACAAAATGCCCCCGCGCACCCTGGAAGAGGGCAAAAAGGCATTTTTCAAAAAACGCTACCGCCAGATCCGCCATTATGAGGAGTACCTCTATGACAACGGATACCGTGTGGTCAAGATTTTCCTGCACGTATCCAAAGAGGAACAGCGCAAACGGTTTCTGGCGCGCATTGACAATCCCGCAAAAAACTGGAAGTTCTCTCTCAGTGATGTAAAAGAACGTGCTCATTTTGACGAGTATATGGATATTTTTGAGACGGTGATCAACGAAACCGCCTCGGAGGAAAGCCCCTGGTTCGTCCTTCCGGCCGACCAGAAATGGTACACACGCTATCTTGTCAGCGAGATCGTGGTGGACACGCTTCGGCAATGCTGCCACGAATACCCCCGCCTGCGCGATGAGGCCCGGGCGGAATTGCAGGATTGCCGTACCCGGCTGGAAGCGGAGGAATAAAAAATGGCTCCCATTCGCGTATTACAGGTTATGCCCGCCATGGATGCCGGCGGCATGGAAACCTTTGTCATGAACGTTTACCGTACCATCGACCGGGAACAGGTGCAGTTTGACTTTTTGTACCATTATGACAAAGCCTGCTTTTTTGATGACGAAATCACCGCACTGGGCGGGCGCATCTACAAGCTGACCGTCCGGCAGGACAATAACCTGCCCCGCTACCTGCGGGAACTGCGCACACTTTTTGCCGAACACCCCGAATGGCGCATCCTGCACGGACATTACAGCGGCTTTGGTATGTTTTACAATCCCGTAGCCCGGCAGGCAGGTATTCCTGTCCGGGTGGGCCACAGCCATAATACGGCCTATGAGCGCAATCTGGTAGGGTTCCTGGACAGAGCCATGAGTACCCGTTTTTCTGCCGGCCTTACCGACCGGTTTGCCTGCAGCCAGCAGGCCGGTGAAATGCTGTTCGGTCAGGCCCCTTTTACGGTGTTGCCCAACGGCATTGACACCGCACTGTTTGCCGCGCGGGATGTGCGCCGCCGTGCCCTGCTGCGCGGTGACCTGGGTGTTGCCGACAATGAGATTCTGTTCGGCCATGTAGGACGCTTTTCCGCCCAGAAAAACCATGCAGGCCTTTTGCGGATTTTTGCCGCGGTGCGCCGCCGTTTGCCCAAAGCACGGCTGGTATTGCTGGGCGGCGGTCCCGCCCCTTACATAGACCAGATGCAGGCACTGGCCCGGGAATTGCAGCTGGGCGACAGTGTGATTTTTGCAGGCGTACGCAGCAACATTCAAAGTTTTTACGACGCCATGGACGCCTTTTTGCTGCCCAGCCTGTTTGAAGGCCTGCCCGTTGTTCTGGTGGAAGCCCAGACCGCCGGGTTGCCCTGTTTTGTTTCCGATACCATTGACCGCGGCGCCGCCTTTACAGACCGGGTAAAATTTTTACCGCTGAACGATCCCGAAGCCTGGGCCAACAGCATTGCTGCGGCCAGTCTGCGCCGGGACCCCGACGCGCGCCGCAAAGCGGTGGATGCCGGGTATGACATTCATACCAGCGCCGGCGTACTGCAGGAATTTTACCTGCGCCGTTATGGGGAGGTGACCCCATGACCCCTGAAACTGCCCCCCGCTGTGAGATCGCAGTGATTGTACCGGTGCATAACGCGGCAGCCTATCTGCCGGAATGCCTGGACGCACTGGCCGCCCAGCGGTTTGACGATTTCCGCTGTATTCTGGTGGATGACGGTTCCACCGATGCTTCGGCAGAACTGTGCGACGAAGCCGCCCAAAATGACCGCCGTTTTCTCGTGATCCACCAGCCGCAAAGCGGCGTCAGTGCCGCGCGCACCGCCGGGGTACGCAAAGCCCGCGCGGAGGGTGCCATCTGGTTGGCTTTCTGTGATGCCGATGACCGGTACCACCCGGATTTTCTGCGCACACTGCATGCTGCCGCCCAGGACGCAGCCCTGCCCCTGGCCTGTTGCCGCTACGATACCTTTACCGATACCGTTCCTGCGGAAACCGCAGCCCCCGATAGCTACCGGGTACTGACCGAACCAGTCCATCTGGAAGCGCTGCTTCACGACCACGCCGTAGACTACGGCCTTTGGAACAAATTGTACGCCGCCGGTCTGCTGACCGAGGCTATGTTGGACAATGATCTTGCTTACAACGAAGATCTGCTGGCAAACTGGCAGGCATTTTTGCGGGCACCGGGCTGCGCTTTCTGCGATTTTGCCGGGTACCATTACCGCCAGCATGCCGACAGTGCCAGCCACCGTGCCCTGCCGCCCCAAAGCATTGACGACCAGCGCCGTGCCGCGGCTCTGATCCGCAGCAGCGTACCGGCTCAATGGCCGGAGCTGCAGCAGTCCGCCAATGCGTTCTATTACGAGA
Source organism: Gemmiger formicilis (assembly GCF_016901605.1). Lineage (GTDB taxonomy): Bacteria > Bacillota > Clostridia > Oscillospirales > Ruminococcaceae > Gemmiger > Gemmiger formicilis_B. The sequence continues at coordinate 5,722 of NZ_JACJKP010000110.1, read as the reverse complement.
AGCTGGTCTATCTGGCCAGTATGATTCAGCGCCGTGCCGATGCCGACAATTACCGGGTCCATCTGGGCGAGTTGAACATCGGCATTACGGCGGGACTGAAGGACCCCCAACTGGGCCGGAACCCCAAGCTGCCGTTTTCCATCCGGGTCGCCGCCTGGGCCACCGTGCGGATGCCCAAACTCTGGCGGCGTATCTGCCGTACATTTTTGAAGGACAGACAATAACCCATGCGTTTTTTATGGATACTTGACCGGGTGGAAAACCCCGCCAGCGCCAACGCGCTGCTTGCCTGCCGCCTGGTGGCCGAACTGATGGCCGAAGGCCATACCGTTCATCTGCTGGAATTGTGGGACGGCCAGACACCGCCCCCCGCCGCGCCGGACGGTGCGGTACAGCATACCCTTGCCTTTGCGGATGAACGGCTGATGAATACCGCCCTGGAAAACGGCGCCAAAGGCGGCACTCCGGTACCGCTGCGCCTGCTGCGGCTGGCTGCCCATCCTTCTGCGGTGGCGGCTGCCTTCCGGCAGCTGGTGCTGCACGCCCCCCGCCGCACAGTGGACAGCCGCCGGGAAATCGAACGGCTGGATGCCCGGTATCATTTTGATGCCGTCTGCGCGGTCTGTGCCCCGTATCGCACAGCCTTCGCCCTGGAAACCGCCCGCATCGGCGGTAAAAAGCTGTTGTGGCAGCTGGACCCCTACGCCAGCAACCGGGATTATAACGCCCCCGGCGGTTTTGCCCGGGAAGGGAAATTGCTGGACGCCATCGACGGGGCGTTCATCACTCCCCAGGCCCTGCCGGACTACGAGGGCGGGCCCTTGTCCGCCTGGCGCGAGAAAGTGCATGTGCTGGGTTTTCCCGTTCTGCTGCCCACACCGGCGCCTGCTGTTCACAACGGTATTCACTGCGTTTTTTGCGGCAGCCTGTACCCCACGGTGCGGGAACCCGACTTCGCCCTGACCTTGTTCACCCGATTGAACCAGCCTGACCTGACACTGACCATGGCGGGCGGCGGCTGGCAGCGGTTTGTTTCCCAGGCACAAACCGCCCGAAACGTTCTGGGCGATCGTTTTGTACAACCTGGACGGGTACTGCCCAGCCGTGCCGCCGAATTGGAAAATAACGCCGATATTCTGGTAAGTCTGGGCAATTTCTATGATAACCAGATGCCCAGCAAACTGTTCGTCTATTTTGGCAGCGGAAAACCGGTCCTGCATCTGGCTGTGAGCGAAAGTGACCCCACCCTGCCCTATCTGGCCCGTTATCCCCTGGCACTGGTTTTGCACCGTTCCGAAGGGGTGACTCCGGAAGTGCTGGATCGGCTGCGCAGCTGGCTGGCCCATGTAAAAGGGCAGCGCCTGCCCTATGAACAGGTAGCCGCCCTTTACCCGGAGTTCACTCCGGGCCGAGTGGCACAGGATTTTCTGGCCGCCTTATAAAAATTTCTGGAAAGGAGCGCCCCCATGCATGTCTTTTGGCTTGTAAGCATGGTTTTGCCGCAAGCGGCCGCCGCCTGTGGGCTGGATTCGGCCAGCGACGTAAGCGGCGGCTGGCTGACCGGTCAGCTTTGTGCCCTGCAAAACCGCAAGGACCTGCAGCTTACGGTGGCCTGTGTGGATAGCCGCCGCAAAACAGCGCTGTGCGGCGCATTGGACGGCGTGACCTACCGTATTTTGCCCGGCTCCCAGGATTTTCCTGCCTTGCTGCAAGCTGTGCAGCCTGACCTGATCCATATCTGGGGAACGGAATACGCCGCAGCCGCCGCCATGCGGCAGACTGCCGATACCCTGTTCATCCCCGTTCTGGTAGGGATTCAGGGCGTGATGAAAGATTGTGCCGCCCATCTGTGTGACGGTGTGCCCTCCTCCTATCTGCACAGCACACCCCTGGACCGGATGCTGGACCGCGCGATTCCCGGTGCCCTGCTGGACAAGATGCAGGCCAATTTTGATGCCCTCGCCGCCAGTGAAGCGGAATTGCTGAGCAACGCCCGCTATGTAACGGGCCGGACTTCATTTGACCGCCGGGCCGTAACCGAACTGGCCCCGCAGGCACGGTATTTTGCCTGCAACGAAACCTTGCGCCCCCTGTTTTATCAAGGTACCGAATGGAAACCACGCGCCTTCGGCCGGGCACCGGTGCTGCTGCTTTCCCAGGGGAATTATCCCTTGAAAAACCTGCACACCGTGCTGAAAGCGTTGCCTGCGCTGCTGGAGCGCTGGCCGGATCTGCAATTGCGCATTGCCGGTTGGCCCCCGCTGGACAAAGGTCCCTTGCTGCGGCCGCTGATTGCACGGCTGTTCCCTTACCAACGGTACTGCCGCCGCCTGGCGGCATCACTGGGCGTTGCCGATCACATCCATTACACCGGTCCGCTGGGCGCCGAAGCCATGCGGCAGGCCTATCTGGATGTCGATTTGTTTGTATTGCCTTCCCTGAGTGAGAACAGTCCCAACAGTCTGGGAGAAGCCATGCTGCTGGGTGTTCCCTGCATTGCCAGCTGTGCGGGCGGCATACCCGATATGATCACTGACAGACAGGAAGGTCTGCTCTACGGTGCCCCGTTGGATGCCGACGCACTGGCCAGCGCCATCGCACGGCTGCTTTGCGCACCGGACGGAGGTGCCGCTTTGGGACAGGCTGCCCGGCTGCGCGCACGGCAGACCCATGACCCCGCCGCCAACGCCGACACCCTGTGCGGCATCTACCAAACCATTGTACAGGAGGAAACGGTGTGAGTTCTTGGAAAACCAGCATCATTATCCCCTGTTACAAGGCGGCTGCCACCTTACGCCGAGCTGTGGCCAGCGCCCTGCAAGGCGCACCGGAGGACCTGCAGCTGCTGCTGGTGGACGACGGCAGCCCCGATGAAACGGGCGCCCTGTGTGACGAACTGGCCGCCGGTGACCCCCGCATCACTGCGCTGCACCGCCCCAACGGCGGCGCAGGCGCCGCCCGCAACACCGGTCTGGATGCCGCCCGCGGGGACTGGGTCCTTTTTCTGGACGCAGACGATGAGTTGCTGCCCGGGTTATGGGATACCCTTGACAAAACGCCTGTCACCGATGAGGACATGGTTCTGTTCGGTCTGCGCCGGGCCAGCGCCCCGCAAAACGACGTGCTGGCGCCTTTGCCGGAAGGATATTACCGCGGCCTGGCTGCCTTGGAACCGGCATTGCCGGCCCTGTTGTTTGATACCGGGTTGCTGGCGGCGCCCTACCCCAAGCTGTTCCGGCGCAGCACCCTCGGGGATCTTCGGTTTGAGGAAACCCTCAAAATCAATGAAGATGTCCTGTTTAACATACTTTTTTTACAAAAAACGACTGCCATTTATTGGCTGCGTGGTGTATACTATAAGCAAAACGATCTGGCCGAGGGAAGTTTGTCCCGTTCGCTGCGGGGCGACCTTCTGGATGCCGAGGCCATCACCCGCCCGGCCCTGGAAACACTGCTGAACAACAGCGGGCTGGCCCCTGCCCCCTACCTGCAAACCAGCCGGGTCCGCGCCTGCCTGAACCAGTACGGCCTGCTTACCGGTTGCCGGGGCACCATGCCCTTTGGGCAGCGCCGGGCTCTGTTTGCCCGCATTCTGGCCGATGAGGACGCCCGTGCCGCCCTGACTGACCGGCTGCACCGGGACCCCAACCGCCTGCTGGCGATCCCTTACCGAATTGGTGTGGCCTGCCGTTGGCCGGGTTTTCTGGCCGCTTATACTTTGGCCAAACAACGTTTTCTGTAAACAAGGAGAACCGTGATGGGCAATCCCCCAAAAATCAGCATTGTATCCACAGTATACAATACCGGGCCTTACCTGGAGATTGCTGTGCGGAGTATTCTGGCACAGACTTTCACAGACTTTGAACTGCTGCTTATTGATGACGGCAGTTCCGATGGGTCCGGGGTACTGTGTGATCACCTGGCCGCCCAGGATGCCCGCATCCGGGTCTTTCACCAGCCCAACGGCGGCCCTGCCAGCGCCCGCAACAAAGGTCTGGACAACGCCCGCGGCGCTTTGATCGGCTTTGTAGATTCCGACGATGTGATCGAGCCGAACATGTACCAGACCCTGTACGACGCCTTGCAGCTGCCCGATGTCCGTCTGGCCGCCTGCAGCGGCGACTGCATCGACGAAAAAGGGCAGCGCATTGAAGGGCGCCATGTGGCGATCCGCCGCCATGGTATACGGGACGCAGAAGAACTGCTGCTGGAAACGTTCCAGACCGGCAGCTACTACGGCCCCCTGAGCTGGAACAAACTGTTCGACATCCGGCTGTTCCGGGACAAGGGCGTCCACTACGACGAGACCATGCTCTTCGGTGACGATGCCAGTGTCCTGCACCGCATATTTGAGGGAGAGCGTTGCAACTGTCTGCCGGATGTTCTCTACCACTATCGCACCCGCGCCGGCCAGATCACCAGCACGGCGACATTTCCGCCCCGTAAGCTGGATGACCTGCGCATGTACTGGGATTGGCTGCAATATTTTGCCAGCCGCCCGGGGCGTGAAGAATATCGCCAATGGGCCACCGTATGGTATTGGCGCGTGTTTTATCAGTTCTGGTGTCAATCCGGCACTGCCGGAAACCTCCCGGAGCTGAAACCCAAATTTATGGCCCACAAAAAGCATCTGGACGCCGTACTGCCGGATCTTGTGCGCAGCCCGCTGCTGCCCGCCGGTGAAAAGTTGCGTGCCGTCCTGTTTTGCGCCAATCCCACAGCCCTGTACAACGCAGCCGCTGCCTGGGGACGCCTGGCCGCAAAAAAGAGGAAGGGGAATTGATTGATGGAACGCATTGCAATCAGCGTGATTGTACCGATTTATAATACCAAAACCTTCTTGCCCGAATGTCTGGACAGCATCCTGGCCCAGGACATTCAGGTGCCTTACGAGGTGTTGCTGGTGGATGACGGTTCCACCGACGGATGCAGTGAAATCTGCGATGCCTACGCTGCCAAGGATACCCGCATCCGGGTCTTTCACCAGGAAAACCAGGGACTCTCGGCAGCGCGCAATACCGGCATTGATGCAGCCCGCGGACGGTACTATGCCTTTGTAGACTCTGACGACGTGGTCCTGCCCGCTTATCTGCGCACCCTGTATGACGCCTGTGAACAGCACGATGCCTACATGGCTCTATGCGCCGTAGAGGACGTGCAGGAAAACGGCCAGAGCTGCGAGCCACCCCATTCCACCCATCCCGCACAGGAGGGCGTATTCTGCGGCAAGGACCTGCTCAATGAGTTCTATACCCCCAACGGCACCGTCTACACCGTAGCCTGGAACAAGCTTTACCGTGCCGAGGTTTGGAAACTGCTCCACTACCCCGAAGGGCGCCTGCATGAAGATGACTTTGTGGCACACCGGCTGTTCTGGCGGTGTGATAAAGTTGTCTGCGTGGATACCATCCTGTACCATTACCGGCTGCGTACCGGCAGCATCTGCCGTACTTCCATCAAGCCGGAAGCTTTTGATGCCGTGGACGGCCTTGCGGACCGCTACCGCTTCTATGTAGAGAACAACGCCGACCGTTCGGTGATCGATTCTGCCTATGCGGCCTGCTGGCGCCGTTATCTGTTCCTTTGCGCCAAGGTCCGGCAGAACCCCACCCCGCAGCTGATCAAAGCCATCAGCAAGGAACAGTTCCTGATGCAGGGGCTGATCAGCTACCTGCCCAACTGCCGCCACATGAAGATGACTGAAAAGCTTTCGGCGGCACGG
>NZ_JACJKP010001083.1 GCF_016901605.1 Gemmiger formicilis | reverse complement strand
TGGGGGGCATACTTCGTGGAAAGATGCTGTACCGACAGAATCGGCTCACCGGGGGTATTATCCACAGGAGGGAAGCGGCTTTCCAAGGAACGGCCGACCATGGCGGCAATCAGCTCGTTCATGTCGGTGTCTTTGGTGCTCTTGGTCATGACCAAGTTGCCGTCACGCAGCACCGAGACTTCATCGCAGATTTCGAAGATCTCGTCCATCTTGTG
>NZ_JACJKP010001082.1 GCF_016901605.1 Gemmiger formicilis | reverse complement strand
CGTACTGCCTGCGAACAACGCCGTACACAGCAATATGTGCAGGCAGCGGCGCAGCAAACCCATGGTGTCCACCTCCGTTCCTCTCAATTTATGTGATTTTTGCGGCTTTCATGACGGCGTCTTTGTCAGCAGCATTGCTGTCGATGGCAGCGTCTGCCTTTTTGATCACTGTTTTCAGGTTGGACTTGATGGCCTTGTTGTGCATGGCCTCTTTC
>NZ_JACJKP010001081.1 GCF_016901605.1 Gemmiger formicilis | reverse complement strand
ACCCCGCAGCTGATCAAAGCCATCAGCAAGGAACAGTTCCTGATGCAGGGGCTGATCAGCTACCTGCCCAACTGCCGCCACATGAAGATGACTGAAAAGCTTTCGGCGGCACGGCGGGCCGCATCATCGGGCACACTGGCACACAAAAGCTCCAGCTTGCCCTGGCGCTCGTTCTCACGGATCAGATGGGTCAGCAGCGTTTCCACGGCACCGCC
>NZ_JACJKP010001080.1 GCF_016901605.1 Gemmiger formicilis | reverse complement strand
TTCTCTCTGTCGGATTTCAGGATCGCCAACGTCGGCTCCTTTTACGTCAAATTTCTTTACTTCTTCAGGGGGCACAGGCTTTCTGCGCTCATCATGGACCACCGTGCCGCCGAAAGCTTTTCAGTCATCTTCATGTGGCGGCAGTTGGGCAGGTAGCTGATCAGCCCCTGCATCAGGAACTGTTCCTTGCTGATGGCTTTGATCAGCTGCGGGGT
>NZ_JACJKP010001079.1 GCF_016901605.1 Gemmiger formicilis | reverse complement strand
GGTATCTTTGCGGTCAGCGTGTTGGGCGTGCTGCTGTTCTGGGCGCTGTGGCGGCTTTGCCGTAATCACCGCAACTGGGGCCAGACGCTGCTGGCCGGTATTCTGGCGTTCAGCCAGGTGGGGCCGTTCCAGCGTATAAGCGGTTGCACCGCACAAGACCAGCACCGGCATATAATACCACCGGGCATAGTAGCTGGAATTGAGGGCATAGAACG
>NZ_JACJKP010001078.1 GCF_016901605.1 Gemmiger formicilis | reverse complement strand
ATGACTATGTGATCAAGCGCGTGGGCGGCATCGACCTGCAGCTGCTGGGCATCGGCCACGACGGCCACATCGGTTTCAATGAGCCGGGCGAAGCCTTTGAGCTGGGCACCCACTTTGCGGGGGCTGATATAGGGGCCTTCCATGTTGATGCCCACCAGATCGGCGCCGCGCTCATTCTTGTGGGCAGCGGCCACATCCATAATGCCGTTCAGGAT
>NZ_JACJKP010001077.1 GCF_016901605.1 Gemmiger formicilis | reverse complement strand
GGGGCAGCAATGCCCAGGCAACGCTCCACAAAGACCATCGGCCAGTACCGGCGGTGACCATGGGGGCGCGCAATGAAGAGCATCTTGGTGTGCTTCAACCCTTCGGCGGCACGGTGGTCCATGATGAGCGCAGAAAGCCTGTGCCCCCTGAAGAAGTAAAGAAATTTGACGTAAAAGGAGCCGACGTTGGCGATCCTGAAATCCGACAGAGAGAA
>NZ_JACJKP010001076.1 GCF_016901605.1 Gemmiger formicilis | reverse complement strand
TCCACCTGGATGGCATCGCTCCGGCTCCCCGTGGTGTGCCGCAGATCGAAGTTACCTTCGACATTGACGCCAACGGCATTGTGCACGTAAGCGCCAAGGATCTGGGCACCGGCATCGGCACCGGGCTGAGCGCCCTGGGCCTGAGCAGCCTGCTTGTAAACCTTCTCGCTGATGGCGTAGAAGGACTTCTGCAGATCATCCTGCTTGGCCTTGAT
>NZ_JACJKP010001075.1 GCF_016901605.1 Gemmiger formicilis | reverse complement strand
TGCTGGCATCCCAGGGCGTCATCACCATCGGCACCGTACTGACCGCCTACCTGTGCTTTACCCAGCTGACCGGCCCGCTGCGGGAACTGCACCGGATTCTGGATGAATTTTCCGGGAGCAATGGACAGATCAATGTTCTGCAGAATCGGCTGGTCGGGCTTTTCGGGGTAGGCAAACCGGACGCCATGCAGCTGCACATCGTTGCCGGAAGGAAC
>NZ_JACJKP010001074.1 GCF_016901605.1 Gemmiger formicilis | reverse complement strand
CACAAGATGGACGAGATCTTCGAAATCTGCGATGAAGTCTCGGTGCTGCGTGACGGCAACTTGGTCATGACCAAGAGCACCAAAGACACCGACATGAACGAGCTGATTGCCGCCGGAAAGGCTGGAAATCATATCATCCGGACCCATGCATTTGGTATGCATGATCTTGATCTCTTTATTAGTGGCCTTGACCATCTTAGGGGTGGACAGCGCCA
>NZ_JACJKP010000109.1 GCF_016901605.1 Gemmiger formicilis | reverse complement strand
ATTTTCTTGACGACGGGTGGGTGATCTCCGCGGAGGATGCCGGGCTTTCTCTGCCCGGCGCGGAAGGCCCGTATGCGTCCTATGAATGGGAATGGGTCTCGTTGACCAATGACCGTGAACAGACTGTCAGCGTCTGTGCTTTCAACCCCACCGAAAGCACGATACCTGTCGCAGAAAGCACGGTGGGAGGCGTCCATGTAATCTATGGCAATTACGACTTTTCCGGCACGGAACTCCGCCTTCCCGGTGGGTTGATGCTGGGATGGTCTACCAGAGAAGATGTGTTAGAGTTATATGGACAGCCAAGCGATAGCTTTGAGGCATATGTTCTTACTTACGAAACGAATGACTCTTTTGACCTGGCTTCTTGGAGGCTTGGCTTTGATGATTCGGGAATTCTAGACGATGTTATGGTACACCATCAGTCTTATTTCCGTTCTGACTAGCGTCATGGAATATGTATATTTTGTCTGTCCATCATTCAAGACAAAGAAAACCGCCTGTCCCAATGGACCGTTTATTCCGGCCATAAGGACAGGCGGTTTGGATTTTCTGATCGCTTATGCGATGCTGATTTTGCGTCATGCGTTTAGAGATAATTGTTATTTAACTTTAGAGGCACGGTGAAAATCATCGGCTTACAGACTCGAAAAAGAAATATGTATAATTTCAGGGTAATCCCCCCTTGACAAATCAGTTTCCAGTAAGAAGTGTTTAGATATTCCGGTCTGGCGGCGCTATACCCTAACCATTGAGGAAGCCGCCGGATATTATCATATCGGAGAGGGAAAGCTGCGGATGCTGATTGACGAGCATCCCAACGAGGATTTTTATGTGATGAATGGAAACCGTGCTTTGATCAAACGGGAGAAATTTGAGAGGTATCTGGATCAGGCCACTGCTGTATAATAGCCTTTCAAAAAGTCGATGGCAGATCGCCATTCTTTCATGGCAAAGCTATACGGAGAGCCAAACTTGTGCTATGATAAAAGTGCAAGTCTGGCTCTCCTTGCTTTTAGAGGAGAGATTTCAATGAGTGAAAAAAGGCGAGACAATCGCAATCGGATTTTGCGAGAAGGCGAGTATCAGCGCAAGGATGGGAGGTATCGGTTCCGCTATCTGGACGAGGATGGCAAAGAACAAAATGTGTACAGCTGGCGGCTGGATAAAAATGATCCTATGCCCAAGGGAAAAAAGCGAGAGCCTTCCCTGAGAGAAAAAGAAAAGCAGATTGAGGCTGATTTGTTCGATCACATCGTAACCAACGGTGGAAGGCTTACGGTTTTGGAACTGGTGGAAAAGTATGTGTCTCTGAAAACCGGCGTTCGCCATAATACGGTCGCAGGATACAAGACGGTAATCAACATCTTGAAAAAAGAGCCGTTCGGCAGGCAGCGCATGGACAAGGTGCGCTTGTCGGATGCCAAAGCATGGCTCATCAAGCTTCAGAAGGTGGACGGCCGAGGGTATAGCTCGATTCATTCGATTCGAGGTGTTCTCAGACCCGCATTCCAGATGGCGGTGGATGATGACCTGATCCGCAAGAATCCGTTCGGTTTTGAGCTGGCATCGGTAGTTGTCAATGACTCAGTGACAAGAGAAGCCATCAGCCGGAAACAGGAACGGGATCTTCTGAAGTTCATCGAAGAGGACAAGCATTTCAGCAGATACTACGACGGGATCTATATTCTCTTTCACACAGGGCTTCGTATCTCGGAATTCTGTGGACTTACGATCCAGGATGTTGAGTTTGAGGAAATGCGTATCAAGGTAGATCATCAGTTGCAGAGAACATCACAGATGGAGTATGTGATCCAGCAGCCAAAGACAGAAAGCGGCATCCGCTATGTTCCGATGACCGAGGAGGTGGCATCCTGTTTCCGCCGGATCATCGCCAACCGTGCGGTTCCCAAAGCGGAACCCATGGTAGATGGATACGTTGGTTTTCTGTTTCTGGACAAGAACGATATGCCCATGGTAGCGCTTCATTGGGAGAAGTACATGGAGCATATTGTCCAGAAGTATAACAAGATTTACCGCATCCAGATGCCGAAAGTAACCCCTCATGTGTGCAGACATACCTTCTGTTCCAATATGGCAAAATCCGGGATGAACCCCAAGACATTGCAGTACATCATGGGTCATGCAGACATCAGCGTAACGCTGAATACCTACACCCATGTGAAGTTTGATGACGCCAAAGATGAACTGCTGCGTGTGGCGAACGCTTAAAATTGCCCGTTGGTAAAGCGACTTTCTTTACCAACGCCTTTACCTATATTGCAGGAAAAAACATGAGAAATCCTGAGAAGATTCGAGAAGATATCTTCAAAGCAGGTGGAAGCTCAGACTGCACGAAAAGTGCGAAAAATCCTGTAATATCAAGCATTTGAGAAGAAATACAGGACTTATGAGGAGTTATAAAAAGATGACCAAAATTCTTTTCGTATGCCACGGCAATATCTGCCGCAGTCCCATGGCGGAATTTGTTATGAAAGATCTGGTGGAAAAAGCCGGTCTGACGGATGCGTTCGAAATCGCATCCGCCGCTACCAGTACCGAGGAAATCGGTAACCCGGTCTACCCGCCCGCACGGCGTAAACTGGCAGAACATGGCATTTCCTGCGCGGGTAAAACCGCCCGGCAGATGACCCGGGCCGATTATGCATACTACGACCTGCTCATCGGAATGGATCATGCCAACCTGCGCAACATGGTGCGGATGTGCGGCGGTGACCCGGCGGGGAAAATCCACGCGCTGCTGGATTATACAAGCCGCCCCGGCGAGGTGGCCGACCCCTGGTATACCGGCGATTTTGAGGCGACCTGGCGGGATGTGCAGGAAGGCTGCACGGCACTGCTGCACAACCTGAGGAAATAACCGGCAGAAGTATTCCGGCGGGGGGGGGCTGCCGGTCAAAAAAACAAGGCACAACCGCGCGGCTTTGGCCGTGCGGTTGCTTTTTCACAAAAAAGTGTGTTACACTAAGCCGTAAACGCAAACCCATCCCCCAAAAGGAGTTACCTGTATGCAAACAACCTTTGCCCTTAAAGGCAACCTTGTATATACCCCTGTCTGCGGAGAGCTGGCGCAGCATCCGAACAGCTATCTCGTCTGCGAGAACGGCACCGTGGCAGGTGTTTTTGATGTGCTGCCCGAGCGTTACCGGGGCATTCCGGTGGAAGACTACGGCGACAAGCTGATTCTGCCCGGCTTTGTGGACCTGCATGTACATGCGGGGCAGTATGCCTACCGTGGCCTTGGCATGGATATGGAATTGCTGGACTGGCTGGAACAGAACGCCTTCCCGGAGGAGAGCCGTTTTGCCGAGGAAACCTACGCCGAGGCAGCGTACCGGATTTTTGTGGATGCGCTGCTGCACAGCACCACCACCCGTGCCAGCATTTTTGCTACGCTGCACCGCCCGGCGACGCTGCGGTTGATGCAGCTGCTGGACCAGGCCGGGCTGCCCTGCTATGTGGGCAAGGTCAACATGGACCGCAACAGCCCCGATTATCTGCGGGAAACCACTGAGCAGTCTTTGGCCGAGACCCGCCGCTGGCTGGAGGAAAGCAGTGATTTCCGGTTGGTTCATCCCATTCTGACCCCGCGGTTCACGCCCAGCTGCACCGATGCACTGATGGCCGGGCTGGGCCGTCTGCAGCGGGAGTTCGGTGTACCCATGCAGTCGCATCTTTCGGAAAATCTTTCCGAGATCGCCTGGGTGCAGGAACTTTGCCCGGGCACCCGGTTCTACGGGGAAGCCTACGCCCAATTCGGGCTGTTCGGCGGCGATTGCCCCACCGTCATGGCGCACTGCGTCTGGAGCGGGGAGGAAGAGCGTGCCCTGATAAAGGAAAACGGTGTATTTATTGCCCACTGTCCCCAGTCCAACATGAATGTGTCTTCCGGCATTGCGCCGGTGAAACAGTATCTGCAGGAAGGGCAGAAGGTTGGCCTGGGCAGCGATGTGGCAGGCGGCGCGCATCTGTCCATCCTCCGTGCCATGACCGATGCCATCCAGTGTTCCAAGCTGCGTTGGCGTCTGGTGGACCAGGACACCCCGGCGCTCACCGTGCCCGAAGCGCTGTATATGGCAACCAAGGGCGGCGGCGCATTCTTTGGCAAAGTGGGCAGCTTTGAACCCGGCTATGAGTTCGATGCTGTGGTTATGGATGACAGCACCCTGCCCACTACCCGGACCTGTACGTTGACCGAACGACTGGAACGGATCGTATATCTTTCGGATGGCCGCCCCTGTGCCAAGTATGCCGCGGGCCGCAAACTGTTCTGAGTTTTTGCAGCAAAAATCCCCCGGACTGTTCATGGTCCGGGGGATTGCTGTTTATCATCCCAAGAATCAGTCGGCCAGCACCAGATAAGAGAAGGCGCGGCGGTAAACCTCGGTGGCCTGCATCAGTTTGATGATGGAGATCCGTTCGTTGGGCTGATGCTCACTGGTAGGGCTGTGGGGCATATTGGCGCCGAAGGCAACACAGTTGTCAAAAGCGCGGGCAAACGTGGCACCGGCCGAGATATACGGCTCGGTTTTGGCATCGCCGGTCACTTCGCGGTAGGCCTGCAGCAGTTTGCTTACCAGCGGGCTGTCCAGCGGCACATGGATGGGACGCAGCCAGTCAAATTCTTCTACCGTCATGTGGCAGGCGGCAGCTTTTTCGCGCACCAGTGCCAGGATGGTTTCCTTTTCACAGGTGACCGGCAGGCGAAGGTCGATTCCCAGCACGGCTCCCTGTTCATCCAGAGAGAACTTGCCCAGGTTGACCGTGACGGGGCCGGAAAAATCCGACAGATCTTCCTGGCTGAAACCCTCAAAACGGAACTTCTCGTCCAGCATGTCACAGGCAAAGGTGATGGCATCGTGTTCGTACCCGGCCTGGCGCAGGGCACGCAGCAAATGCAGGTTGGCGTTCACGCCTTTCCAGGGATTTTTGGCGTGGGCGGTCAAGCCTTCCACGCAGACGGTGTCGCCATCCATATGGAAGGCGAATTCCAACTCGCGCAGGGCACGCTCCACCGCCGGGTCATGAGGGCATTCCGCATGGGCCGAAACGGCGTTCATGCTGTCGCCGCCGCGGCAGGGGAGTGCAAACCCTTTGCCGGAGCGGATTTGCAGCTGCAAAAGCCCCTTTTCGGCATAGGTCAGGGGGAAGGTAGAGTCCGGTACAAAGCCGCTCACCGGCCGCTCTTCCCGGTCGCAGTAGGCATGGATGGAATCCCACATGGTTTCTTCGTCGATGCCAAAAATGAAACGCACCCGCTTGTTCAGCTTGTGGCCTTCATCCAGCAGCGATTTCAGCGCATAGATGGCGGCAACACTGGGGCCTTTGTCGTCCTGGGTACCGCGGCCGCAAAGCCAGTCCCCCTGTACCATGGGGCGGAAGGGGTCGTGTTCCCAGCCGTCTTCCCGGCGGGCCTGCACCACATCCAGGTGGCACAGCACACCAAACAATTCTCCTTCACCGATTTCGGCATAGCCGTACATGCCGTCCGGCGCTTTGAAGGTGCGGAATCCCAGACCGGCCATCATGGCAAGGGCAACGTCCAGGCAGTGGTCCACAGCGGCACCAAAAGGATATTCCGAACTTTCGGCAAAGACCGAGGGAATCTCAACCAGGCGGCTGATTGCCGCAATCATCTCGGCCTTGTAATGATTCATCATGGCGATTTGCTCCTGTAGTATCTGTATTTTGCACAAATCTGTATGCATACGATTATGCATACAGTATAAGTATACCGATAATAGAAAATATTTGCAAACTCTTTTTGCATTTTGCGTTGCATTTTTTTTCATTTTGGGCTACTATAGGGAAACAATTGGCGCGGTGTACCGTAAAAGCGGCTTTGAATGTGCGGGTACAGGCGCCGAATTTTATGCAGGAAGTGATAGGAAATCGTGGAAAACAAAAAGAAAAAGACCCTCCAGATGCCGCATACTTATGTGATCATCTTTGCGGTGGTGGCGATCTGCGCACTGATGACCTACCTGATCCCGGTAGGCAGCTTTCAGACGCAGGAAATCAGCTACATGGTGGGCGACACCGAAAAGACCCGTACCGTCATTGTAGCGGACACCTTTGCCTACGAACTGGATGAGGCGGGCAACCGGGTGCGCAACGGTGTGCCGCTTTTCGGAACGGAGGATTTCGGCGGTCAGGGTATGCTCAACTATGTGTTTGAGGGCCTGACCTCTGGTGACAAAACCGGAAGCGCTGTAGGCATTGTGGCGTTCATTCTGGTCATTGGCGGTGCATTTGGCATTGTTATGCGTACCGGCGCGGTGGATGCCGGTATTCATGCCATGATCCGCAAGACCAAAGGTCGGGAAATCATCCTGATCCCGGTGTTGTTTACCTTGTTCTCGCTGGGCGGTGCCGTGTTTGGCATGGGCGAGGAAGCCATTCCCTTTGCCATGGTCATTGTGCCGCTGACCATTGCCATGGGATATGACGCCGTGGTGGCGGTCTGCGTCACCTACGTGGCTACGCAGATCGGCTTTGGCACCAGCTGGATGAACCCCTTCGGTCTGGCCATTGCCCAGGGCATTGCCGGGGTGCCGGTGCTGTCCGGTGCCGGGTTCCGCATCGTCATGTGGACGGTCTTTACGGCGGCAGGTGTCATTTTTACCATGCTTTACGCACGGAAGATCAAGAAAAATCCCATGGCCTCTGTTTCGTATGAGAGCGATGCCTACTACCGCGGTCAGATGGCTCAGAGTGATGGGGCAGCGGCTCCCTTTACCCTGGGGCAGGGACTGGTGCTGCTGACCATCCTGGTGACCATCGTCTGGACGGTCTGGGGCGTTGTGGTAGAAGGATATTACATCCCCGAAATTGCCTCCCAGTTCTTTGTGATGGGCCTGGTGGCCGGTATCATCGGCTGTGTGTTCAAGCTCAACGGTATGCGTCCGTCCGATATGGCATCCTCCTTCCAGAGTGGTGCGGCGGACCTGGTAGGCGCAGCCCTTGTGGTTGGTATGGCACAGGGTATTGTGATTGTGTTGGGCGGCACCGATCCCACGACTCCCAGCGTTATGAACACCATTCTGTACACTTTGGGCAACCTGCTCAGCGGCGTGCCCGGTGTGTTGGCAGCCTGGCTCATGTATGTGTTCCAGAGCCTGTTCAACTTTGTGGTGGTTTCCGGCTCCGGGCAGGCTGCGCTTACCATGCCCATTATGGCGCCGCTGGCCGACCTGGCCGGTATTACCCGTCAGGTGGCGGTCCTGGCTTACCAGCTGGGCGACGGCCTGACCAACCTCATTGTGCCTACCTCCGGCTGCCTGCTGGGTGTTCTGGGCGTGGCACGTCTGGAATGGGGCAAATGGGCCAAGTTCCAGATCAAAATGCAGGGTATGCTTTTTGTACTGTCTACCATTTTTGTGGTAGTGGCCGTGCTGATCGGGTTCAACTGATCTTAAAAGTGAATGATTGACGGGCGGTGCAACACGGAAAGCCGCCCACCGGAACCGGAGCAGTCCCATAAGGGGACTGCTCCGGTTCTCTTTTTTGGGACAAAGTTCTAAAAAATGGGCGAAATAGACAAAAGGTCAAAAAGGGGGGATTTGCGAGAAAATTGAAAAATGACATACAAACGGTAAAATGTTGAAATGTGAAAAGCCCGGGGAAAACTTTTGTGATAAAATTATTTTAAGATTTGATTTCCTACCATTTTTATAGTAAAATTTACGCTGCAAATGATTATTTCACAAAAAGTACACCGCTTCCCGGCCGAGTGGTCGGGAATTTCTGTGTGGTGGAAAAGTGGAAACAGAAAGGATGTTATCGAGTGAAAAGAGCCATCGCCACCTTGCTGAGCTTGTCCATGATGTTCAGCATTATGGCACAGAGCCCGGCCGTTTACGCGGAAGAATTGTTCGTATCGGAATCGGCCGAGCAGGAAGAATTGGCAGCCCCGGATGCCGGAACGGCACAGGAATACACTGTGGCCACGCCGGAAACGGGGAACGACCAGAACGAATCGAAGGAAAAACAGATTGAAGAAGGTTCGCAATCGGCCGAAACGATCGACACCCTGACAGGAGAAATGGCGCTGCTGGATGAGGAAGCGCTTCAGCCTGCAGTTGTACAGGATACGGCCGGTGTGGAAGTCTGCGTACAGGCAGGCCTTCCGCTGGAACGGGCTGTGAACCTGCAAGTGGTTTTGAAGCAAAATGTTTCCGGGGCTGTGCCGCAGGAAAAAACTTTGACGCTGCCGGTATCCGACAGTGAAAGCGGTGTGCCCGCACAGGCAGAGGTGCGTTTCAGCAATCTGCCGGCCGGGGAATATACCCTCACGGTATCCGGCGACGGGTTCGCCGCATACACCCAGACCATCACGGTGGATAACCTGCTGTACGCGGTACAGCTTTCCACCGGTGCACTAGCCACCGATACATACAGTTCCGCACACCCCGGTGTGCTGCGCATCGGCGATGTGAACGGCAACGGCAGTCTGGAACAGAGCGACGCGAACCTCCTTATTGATGAAATGGAGGAGGGCACCGCCGACAACGGCGACCTGGACGGCATCGGGATGGTGAATCTGGTAGACCTGCAGATGCTGGCCGACAGCCTGAGCGATACCACGGCTGTGCTGTCCACCATTACCGAAAAGATCCCGGAAACCCTCACGCAGCCCGCTGTGGAAGAGGGTACGGTCCTGGCCACCGGTACGGTGGAGGACCTGCTGACCGGTGAGAACAAAGTGGAACTGAAATCCTCCACCGAGAAAGCAATCTCGGAGGAAAACCCGGTATCCGTCAGCTTTGATTTCGGCCAGGAGAAAGACACCGCCATTCAGATGGGCGGCCTGGTCCTGCAGACCCCGGTCAACAGCGACGGCGCTGTGGTGGGCGGCGAAGTCCTCGTGTACGGTGAGGATGGCAGCCTGGAGACCACCATTGCCATTTCGGAGGGCGGTGCCCGCATGGCACGCAGCGCCGGCGGTGCATATGTGCAGAGCGACGGCTCCATTGTGGTGGATTTCGGCGGCCAGATCGCTGTTAAAAAAGTTACCATCAAAGTGACGGCGGTTTCCAACAAGGGCAACCTGGCCGAGATCACCAAGGTGGACTTCCTCAACGATATGGAAAGCCACATTCCCCCGCCGCAGATGGATATTCCCCAGAACCTGAAGGCGGAACCGGGCAACCAGTCCTTTACGCTGCAGTGGGACCCCGCGGTCAATGTGACCGGGTATGAGGTTCTGATCAGCCAGGGGGATCAGTCCGAAACCGTGCGTACTGCTTCCACCAGCCTCAGCGTTACCACCTTCGGCGGCAAAAAGCTGCAGAATAATACTCATTACGCGGTACAGGTCCAGTCGGTGAACGGCGAATGGCGCAGCGGTTACAGTGCTGCCGTCGACGTGACCCCCAAGGCGGACAAGCTGCCGCCGGCACCGGATGCCCTGACGCTGAACGGACGGTTCCAGCGTATTGAGGCTTCCTGGGCCAACATGAAGGACACCGACACCTACAATGTGTACTATCGCAAAGATGGCGACAGCGACTTTATCAAGGTAGAAGGTGTTGCCACCAACAGCTATACCATCCAGGGGCTGGAAAACAACACCCGGTATGAAGTATATGTGAATGGTGTCAACGAACTGGGCGAAGGCCCTGCTTCGCTGGTTTCCAGCATCTCCACGGCCAATGTCAGCCCGGTCAAGATGCCGGCTTACAACCTGATCAATACGCCGGGCGCTGCCGGTGAAGTGACGGCACATATTCAGTCTGTCACCCGCAAGGGCGGCTACATGAAGGACAGCCCGCTGGATTCCGAAAGCACCACCGCCTGGGGCGTGGTGGATAACGACTACGCCTCCTGGTACGGCGTCAACGACTGGGATGACGGTGCCACTTACCCCGATGAGGGCGGCGTGCGCGTCACCTTCGACCAGGCGTACCATATCGGCAGCATTTCGCTGGCGCAGTCCGAGGATATCGGCTACTATGGCCGCGTGGTGGTGTATGCCCACGGAAAAGACGGCAAGGAATACACCGTGCCCGGGGTCAGCATCACCAAGCACAGCGATGGCAGCTGCTCTTGTTACACCATCAAGATCGCAGGCGGCGTTACTACCGATTACCTGCGTGTCTGTGTGGGCCATACCTACAACGTGCGTCCCGTCAGCATTGCCGAGATGCGGTTCTACACCTACGACAGCCTGGAAGATGATATCTTCGCGCTGTATGCCGATGATCTGCACCTGACCCTGAACGAAGGTGTGGAGGAAAGCACCATCGAGGCACTGCAGACCCGTCTGGATACCCCGGACGAGGTCAGTGGTGAGTATCATCCCGACCGTGACAAGCTGCAGCGGGAACTGGATAATGCCCGCGGTCTGCTGAATGCCTCGCTGCAGGATGTGGTACAGGTCCATACCGGTATCACCGCGCAGAAGGACGGACATCTGGGCTTTACCGGCCTGAATGCCTGGCAGCCGCTGGGTGTCACCGCCCAGGCAGGGGAAGAACTGATCATT
>NZ_JACJKP010001073.1 GCF_016901605.1 Gemmiger formicilis | reverse complement strand
TCCCGTTCCTCAAAACGGATAAACTCAATGTAACGGTGAGCTTCTCCGGTGACGGCGCGCTCCAGTGCAAAAGCGCCTGCTGCGTCGGCATCTCCCAGCATCTGGGCAGCCCGGACCGCACCATGGAACTGATGATCGAAGCGCTGCGCATTTTGCGGCAGGAATACCATTTTAACGGGTACATCCATGCCAAGACCATTCCCGGCGCCGATCCC
>NZ_JACJKP010001072.1 GCF_016901605.1 Gemmiger formicilis | reverse complement strand
ACCTATGCTGACCGGGGAACCAGAGAGAAGGCAGGAGACGAACGGTTCGCCTCCTGCCTTCTACGGTGCTTTTGTCAGGCCAGCGACGCACCCAGCTCGCGGCAGGCCGCCAGAAACATCTTTGAGAAATACGAGATGTGCAGCAAAATCTACTCCCGGCAGTGGCAGCAAGGGAAATCCATCGAGCAGCTCACCGTGGCTGGTTGATGTTTCTA
>NZ_JACJKP010001071.1 GCF_016901605.1 Gemmiger formicilis | reverse complement strand
TTTTTGGTAGAAAAGGGGACATTTGCATGCAGCAACAACGAAACTACGGCATAGATCTGCTGCGCATGTTCAGCATGCTGCTGGTGGTGATTTTGCATACCGAAGGCCACGGCGCAAGCCGTACGCTCTGCAGCGCTGATGGCGTTGGCACGTCCGCCGGCCACAGACTCGGTGTCGTAGTAAACGCCCAGCGGCAGCGAGTAACCGCTGACCAG
>NZ_JACJKP010001070.1 GCF_016901605.1 Gemmiger formicilis | reverse complement strand
TCATGTTCGGCAAAGAGCGTCAGAAGGGCATCGGCCAGATCTTCCTGGGCTTTGCCATCCTGATGACCGGCATGGACCTGATGAGCAGTGCCACCGCGCCCCTGGCCGATGCCCTTCTGACGCTCTTTGCCGAACATGAACAGGAGAATGCCCGTAAAGCCCAGCAGCGGGGCCCAGGCATCGGGGCTGAGCATCTGAATAATGAAGCTCTCGCC
>NZ_JACJKP010001069.1 GCF_016901605.1 Gemmiger formicilis | reverse complement strand
TGGTTTACGCTCTGCGCAGCACCGGCGCTTTGAACCGGATGCAGAAAACTCTTTCTCACTAAAAGGAAACGCCTATGTTTGCACCCCTGCTCCAGAATCTGCGGAACCGGCGGCGGTGGATACCAGGAAGGGGATAATGTAGGCGTAGAAGGCAATATCCCCGGCGGCCTGGCCCATAAAGAGAATGGCTACCGGATAGGCGCACAGCCCGCCCA
>NZ_JACJKP010001068.1 GCF_016901605.1 Gemmiger formicilis | reverse complement strand
GGGGCAGCAATGCCCAGGCAACGCTCCACAAAGACCATCGGCCAGTACCGGCGGTGACCATGGGGGCGCGCAATGAAGAGCATCTTGGTGTGCTTCAACCCTTCGGCGGCACGGCGGGCCGCATCATCGGGCACACTGGCACACAAAAGCTCCAGCTTGCCCTGGCGCTCGTTCTCACGGATCAGATGGGTCAGCAGCGTTTCCACGGCACCGCC
>NZ_JACJKP010001067.1 GCF_016901605.1 Gemmiger formicilis | reverse complement strand
TGTTGGCATCCCTGCCCCACCGGGGGCCGGATGCATGGATGCCGTAAAAAGTGCAGCCCAGGTGAATCCGACAAAAAAAGCATTTGCATTTTTCCCGGAAGTTTGCTATACTATGTGTATAAAAAACTTGTTTTGCTCCAAAAGAGGTGCTTACTTATGAAAAAGAGTCATCTGGTCGCGGCGGGGGCGGCAGCCACCGCCGCTGCGGCGGCCTC
>NZ_JACJKP010001066.1 GCF_016901605.1 Gemmiger formicilis | reverse complement strand
CAGGTCGTGGCGAATCTGCCGGACCTGACGCTCTTGCCGCTGAAGGCTCTGATAATAGAGATTCCGCATTTCGGCCAGGCGGGTGGACTGTTCCAGCCGTTCATGATCGGCCAGATGGTAAAGTGATAGGTGAAGAACCAAAACATTCCGTTGAGGCCGGGTCCCACGATGGGGGCCGTAATCAAAATCAGGGTAAAGGCCAGCAAGGCAGATCC
>NZ_JACJKP010001065.1 GCF_016901605.1 Gemmiger formicilis | reverse complement strand
TGGGGGGCATACTTCGTGGAAAGATGCTGTACCGACAGAATCGGCTCACCGGGGGTATTATCCACAGGAGGGAAGCGGCTTTCCAAGGAACGGCCGACCATGGCGGCAATCAGCAGAAAGTAATTTTCGGCAAATGGCTCGAGCGTGAACCGCAGGTCTTTATGATGGACGAGCCCACCCGCGGTATCGACGTTGGTGCCAAGTACGAAATCTAC
>NZ_JACJKP010001064.1 GCF_016901605.1 Gemmiger formicilis | reverse complement strand
TCTGCTGGATGGAAAAACCGGCTCTGCCACGGCGTGGCAGGCGCTGGGACTGTTGGCAGTCAGTATTCTGGGCAGCGCCGTGACCAAGTATTTCTCTCAGCTCCAGCAGACCCACGCCGGGTACTTCATGGCGGCCAATAAGCGCGTGGCCATCGGGCAGCGGATGAAATCCGTCCCCATGGGCTACTTCAACGACAACAGCCTGGGAGAGCTCA
>NZ_JACJKP010000108.1 GCF_016901605.1 Gemmiger formicilis | reverse complement strand
CGCCCATCCGGTGGCCGTGACCACCATCGTTTCCACCGATATGGCAACGCCCATTGCAGCCAAATATGGTGTGGAACTGCGCCGCACCCTGACCGGCTTCAAGTTCATCGGTGAGCAGATCGGTCTGCTGGAGGCCGAAGGCCATGTGGAGCGCTACCTCTTCGGCTTTGAGGAAAGCTACGGCTATCTGTCCGGCGGCCATGTGCGGGACAAAGACGCCGTGAATGCCGTCATGCTGGCCTGCGAGGCGGCTGCCTACTATGCCGCCCGGGGCATGAGCCTGCTGGACGCCGTAAATGCACTGTATACGGAATACGGCTGGTACCGCAACGCGCTGCACAGCTTTACCTTTGAGGGCGAAAGCGGCATGCATATCATGCAGGGCATCATGGCAGGGCTGCGCGCCGAAACGCCCGCCGAAATTGCCGGTTACCGGGTGACCGGCTGCACCGACTACAGCGCCGACGGCACCGGCCTGCCCCGTGCGGATGTTCTGGAATACCGCCTGGAGAACGGCGCCAAACTGATGGTGCGCCCCTCCGGCACGGAACCCAAGATCAAAGTGTACCTGTCGGCCGTGGCAGACAGTGCCGAAGCCGCTGACGCCATCAATGCAAAGCTGGCTGACGCTGCAGCCTGCTGGATGAAGGGGTAATTTGTATGGCAGTTTTTCCACATGATTTTCTCTGGGGCGCAGCTTCCGCCTCCTACCAGATTGAAGGCGGTGTCCGGGAAGGCGGACGCGGCGCCAGCATCTGGGACACCTTCTCCCACACACCCGGCAAGGTTGCCCGGGACGAAAACGGCGATGTAGCCTGCGACAGCTACCACCGTTGGGCCGAAGATGTGGCCGCCCTCAAGGCCATGGGCCTGCACGCCTACCGATTCAGCATCGCCTGGCCCCGCATTGTACCGGACGGGGACGGTGCTCTCAACGAAGAGGGCTTTGCCTATTACGACGCACTGGTGGACGCCCTGCTGCAAAACGGCATCGAGCCCTATGTGACCCTCTACCACTGGGATCTTCCCCAGGCGCTGGAGGACCGGGGCGGCTGGCAGAATATCGAAACCGCCCGTGCCTTCGGCCGTTACGCGGCGGCGGTAGCCGCCCATTTTCGCGGCCGGGTCCGTCACTGGTTCACCATCAATGAAATCGCCTGCGTGGTAGGATTGGGCTACGGCAGCGGAATCCACGCCCCGGGACTGCGCCTGCCGCTGGAAGGGCAGTTTGTCTGCTGGCAGCATGTGCTCTACGCCCACTGCCTGGTGGAACAGGCCCTGCATGCAGCCGACGCCGCTAACCGAGTAGGATTTGCTTCCACGGGGCGGCTGTGCTACCCCGTCAGTGATACGCCCCGGGACATCGAAGCCGCCCGCCGCCTAACCTTTGGCAGCCCCGACGACGACTGGACCTTCACCCACCAGATGGCACTGGACCCGCTCTGCCTGGGGCACTGGCCCCAGGAGGATGTGGGCCCGCGGCTGGCAGCCTGCATGGCGGCCGTCCCCCAGGAAATCACCGATGCCCTCCCCTTTGGCAAACCGGATCTGTTGGGGCTGAACATCTATAACGCCCAGCCCGCCCGCATGGGTGAAGCCGGCCCGGAATATGTCCGCCGCCCCACCGGATACCCCCGCACGGCCCTGGGTTGGCCCGTAGAACCGGACAGCCTGGACTGGGGGCCGTACTTCATCGGGCAGCGGTACAACCTGCCCATGTATATCACCGAGAACGGCTTGTCCTGCAACGACAAGGTCTATCTGGACGGCAAGGTGCATGACGCCGACCGCATCGACTTTACGGCCCGCTACCTGCAATCACTGGCCCGGGGCATTGACCGCGGGGCTGATGTGCGCGGGTACTTCCACTGGTCCCTCATCGACAATTTTGAGTGGTACAGCGGCTATAACGAACGGTTCGGCCTGTACTTTATGGATTACGCCACCGGCGCACGCATCCCCAAGGACAGCGCCGCCTGGTATGCCCATGTGGTAAAGACCAACGGCGTCTACCTGTAACCCCTGCGGCGCCGGAACCGGCAACAAACATTTTGCTTTTCCCCACTTACTTTTTCCCTCATAAAAAGGCAGCCTTACGAAAATCGTAAGGCTGCCTTTTGTTTTATCATAGAAGAGAAATTCTATTGTATTTCAGAGAATCCACCTTTCATCGCTATACTTTTCCCCGCAGGCAGTATATCCTTTTTGCGGATAGCATTCTGCATGGTTCCTTTATCCGTTGTGCTGCAGTTCCCGCCAGTGCGACGGCGTAACATGATAGAGGTGTTCGAACTTCTTGTAGAAGAATCCCAGGTTGTCATACCCGACCTTTTGGGCGATTTCGCACACCGGCAGGTTGGTATTGCTTAAATAAAAGCAGGCCTGGCACATTCTTTGCAGAATGATCAGTTCCTTGAAGGAGCGGCCCGTTTCCTTTTTGATATAGGCGCTCAGGTAATTGGGATGGAACCCGAAAATCTGTGCCGTTTCCTGCAAGGTTGCGGTGAGATAATGGTTTTCGATATAATCGAGAATATCCACGATTTTCCAGCGGGTGCCCGGGTCCCCGGAAAAGGTCTGGTTTTTGTACTGACGCAAAATTTCGCAGAAGAGCAGTACCATGTAGGCATCGATCATCTTATCGCTGCACAGGCCCGGGTCATAGGATTCACACAGGATATGCTGGATGATCCCGTGGATGGGGTTTTCCTCCCGCTTTTTGAAGAGCAGATACTGGTCATGGGCAGCATTCTGTGACAAAGCATTCATAAGAAAGTTGTTGATAATGCCGTTGTTGCCCAGGCGCTGCAAAAAGCCGCGGGTCAGATAGTCTTTCTGCATTTCAATGGTGATGACAATATCCTCCGCCCCCAGATAGCCGATACTGTGGGGGACCTGTGTATCCAACAGGCAGATGTCCCCCTGCTGCATGGTCACTTCGCGGCCATCGATCATCTGGGTACAATGCCCGGCATAGACATAGACGAACTCGATCACCGTATGGATATGTTCCGGTATATGCGTGAACCGGGACTCCTTGTTTACGCAGACGTATCGGTTTTCCAGCAGAGTTTTGAACCGGAACAGGTACATTTCCCGCCCGGCAAACCAGGTGCGGGCAATTGCCTGGTACCGGGGCGAAAGGACCTGCGGACCTTGCTGCAAGTGCCAGCGTTCCGACTCGGTATAAGTATTCAAAAAGCGGTCCAGCTCCTCCAGTTTCATGGCAATTCTCCTCCTTTGGCTCATTATATAATATTAAGTTTGGTAAGTAAACAAGTTTTGTGAGGAAATTGAAAGCTTTGCACGGCTGCGCTATCATAAAGACAGAAAAGCGCTGAACAGACTATTCCGCCAGCATGCAGGGGGAATACCAACCATCCATCCGCAGCAGAAATCTGCGGATCAGCGGCAGATGTAGAACGGTCACTGTTTTGGCCAACGTACCGTTGCGCCGTTGTACAAAATCACAAAGGGGAATCAGTATGCAAAACGCATCCAACTACGAATACGGCAAGATGTGTTCCGACATCCTGGACGCCATTGGCGGCGCCGGGAATGTAAAAAATGTTTTCCATTGCATCACCCGGCTGCGTATTGTGCCCGTCAACCGGGATCTGGTGGATATGGACAAGCTCAAAAACATCAGCGGCATCATGAAGGTTCTGGAATCCAGCGGTCAGCTGCAATGCGTCATCGGCACCACCGTACCGGAAGTGTACGCCGATTTTCTGGCCATGACCGGCGCAGCCGCCGGGGGTGAGGTATCGCCGGAACCGGCAGACAAAGGGGAAATTGAAGAGAAGAAGCCCAATCTGCTGACCCGCGGTCTGAACACGCTGGCGTCCTGCGTTACGCCGGGTCTGTACGCCATTGTTGCCGGCGGCATGATCAAAGGTGTCATTTCGCTGCTTACTTCCCTGGGGCTGTTCCCGGCAGACAGCGATATCATCACGGTTCTGGAAGCCGTGGGCGATGCGCCTTTCTACTTTATGCCCTTTATCATTGGTTACGCAGCCGCCAAGCGCTTCAAAATCAAGGAGATCTTCGGCATTATGGTGGCCGGCATCCTGATGTACTCCACCTTCCTCTCTCCGCCGGAAGGTGTCACCAGCTACTCGTTCGGCCTCTTTGACATCCCTGCCTACAATTACAAAGGGTCCATCTTCCCGGTGATTTTGTCCGTGTGGATCTTCTCTCTGTTTTACCATCTCATCGACAAATACATGCCCAAAAATCTGCGCATCGTATTTTCCGGTTCGCTGGCGTTCTTAATTTCCGCCCCGCTGTTCCTGGGTTTTGCCGCCCCTCTGGGCAACTGGGTAGCCAACATCATGACGGGCGCCTTTGCCTGGCTGTTCAACAACGCCGGACCTTTGGCAGGTGCCCTGTTCTGCGGCATTGTGCCCCTGACCATCATCTTTGGCATCAAGGGCTGGTCCGCCATTGAGCTGAACAACCTTGCCACTTTGGGCTATGACTTTATGCTGCCCAACTTCTTCTACTCCAACCTGGCAGTATCCGGCGCCGTGCTGGCCTACGCCCTCAAGCTCAAACGGGGCGAAGCCAAATCCGCCGCCATCTCCACCGGTTTGGTCTGCATCCTGGGTATCACCGAACCTGCTTTGTACGGCATCGCCCTGCCGGAGAAAAAACCGCTGGCCGCCGCCATGGCCGGTGGCGCCATTGCCGGTGCGGCCGCCATGCTGCTGGGGGTCGTAACCTACGCCTTCTCCATGCCGGGCATCACCAGCATTGCCACCTATATGGACGGCACCAACAACTTCCTGATGCTGCTTGTGGTCATGGTCATTGCCTGGGTCAGTTCTTTCGTGATTTCTTTCCTGCTCAACAAAAAGGAGCAGTAACACTGTGCAAAAATAACGGGAGGTAGTATAATGAAAACCGGATTTCCTGAGAATTTTCTGTGGGGCGGCGCCATGGCGTCTTCCCAGGCCGAAGGCGGCTGGGATCAGGGCGGCAAAGGACTGGACACCCAGGACCTGCGCTATTTTGACCCTGCCTGGACCCGTGAGGAGCGTGCCAAAAAGGAAAACCGCCGCATGAGCGACGCCAAGTTCCGGGCGGCTTTGACCACCGACGACACCGTGCATTATCCGTTCCGCCATGGTATTGATTTTTACCATCGCTGGCGGGAGGACCTGGACCTGTTCCAGGAACTGGGCATCAAAGTATTGCGCACCTCGTTGTGCTGGGCCCGCATCTATCCCAATGGCGATGACCCCACCCCCAACGAGGAAGGGCTGCGCTTTTACTGCGATCTTTTCGACGAATGTCACCGCCGGGGTATCAAGGTGTTTGCCACCATGCTGCATTACAACATCCCGGTCAATCTGGTGCAGAAATACGGCGGCTGGAAAAGCCGCAAGACGGTGGAATGCTACCTGCGTTACACCCGCACCCTCTTTGAACGGCTGGGGGACCGGGTAGACTACTGGCTGCCCTTCAACGAATTCAACGCCGGAAAATTCAACCCCTACAATGGCGTCTGCCTGGTAGAGGATCAGGAGTCCGACTATCAGAACGCCATCTTCCAGTGCCTGCACAATCAGTTCATTGCCAACGCTCTGACCGTAAAGCAGGGGCACGAGATCCTGCCCGGCAGCAAGATCGGCGGCATGATTGCCCGGTTTACCACCTACCCCGCCACCTGCAAACCCGATGATGTGATGCAGATGATCCTGGATGACCAGTATTCCAACTGGTTCTATCTGGACGTGATGGCACGGGGGCATTATCCGGCATACATGGACCGCTATTTTGCCCAGCAGGGAATCCACATTCAGATGGAACCCGGTGATGCGGACATTTTGCGTGAAAACACCATCGACTTTGTATCCTTCTCCTACTATTTTTCCCAGGTATCCACCACCGATCAGAGCTGGGAAAAGACCAGCGGCAACCTGATCATGGCCAACAAAAACCCCTATCTGGAAACCAGCGAATGGGGTTGGCAAAAAGACCCTGTGGGACTGCGGGTGACCCTGAACCAGGTCTACGACCGTTACCAGCTGCCGGTCTTCATTGCCGAAAACGGTCTGGGCGCCAAGGATGTGGTGGAAGAGGACGGTTCCATTCACGACCCCTACCGCATCGACTACCTGAAGGCTCATGTGGAACAGATGAAAGAAGCCGTCAAGGACGGTGTGGACTTGATCGGTTATACCATGTGGGGATTCATCGATCTGGTTTCCTGCGGTTCCATGGAGATGAGCAAGCGCTACGGCGTAATCTATGTAGACCAGGACGACGCAGGCCACGGTACAC
This sequence comes from Gemmiger formicilis, assembly GCF_016901605.1. GTDB lineage: Bacteria > Bacillota > Clostridia > Oscillospirales > Ruminococcaceae > Gemmiger > Gemmiger formicilis_B. The sequence goes on along the minus strand of NZ_JACJKP010000108.1, from coordinate 4,391 downwards.
TGGCCCGCAGCCGTAAAGAGTCTTTCTACTGGTACCAGCGGTGTATCCGCTCCAACGGCGAAACGCTGGACTGAGCCAAAATTCTATCGGGAGGCCCCCATGAACGAAAAGACGATCAATGTTTGCCGTGCCTATGCCGATGCCTGCCGCGCGGAACAGCGCGACCTGCTGATGGCGCTGGGTAAAATACCTGCCCCCACCCGGCAGGAGGACTTGCGAGCTGCTTTTTGCCGGGACTGGCTGCAGGCCCAGGGCGCACAACAGGTACACATCGACGCTGCCAAAAATGTAATCTGTCAGTTAGGTGCCCCCGATGCCCGCGATCTGATCGTTTTTGCCGCCCATACCGACATCGTTTTTCCCGACCTGGAAACACTCCCCATGCGCGAAGAAGGGGGCAAGCTCTTTGCCCCCGGTATCGGGGATGATACCGCGAACCTAGTAAACCTTTTGTTGGCGGCCCGGTACCTGATCCGGGAAAAGCCCTCTCTTCCCTGCGGAGTTCTGGTCGTAGCCAACGCCTGTGAGGAAGGGTTGGGTAACCTGGACGGAACCAAGGCCCTGTTTGCCGCTTACGGCACCCGCATCCGGGCGTACTATTCCTTTGACATGTATCTTCCCGTATGCTGCCATGATGCAGTGGGTTCATATCGCTACCGTGTCACCTGCCGCACACCGGGCGGACACTCTTACAGCGACTTTGGCAACGCCAACGCAATCCGCCTGCTTTGCGGTCTGGTGGAGGAGCTCTACCGCATTCAGCCGCCGACCCGTGCCCGCACCACCTACAATGTGGGGCGCATCGAAGGCGGCACCACGGTAAACTCTATTGCCCAGCAAGCAGAGTTGCTTTACGAATTTCGTTCTACCGACCAGACTTGCCTGGAAGAGATGGACCGCAAATTCAAAGCAGCACTGGAGCACTGGCAGCATCGCGGCGGCACGCTGGAAGCGGAATTGCTGGGCGTACGCCCCGGCAATGGTCCTTTGGACCCGCAGGCGCTGGCCCGCTTTACCGACCACAGCATCCATGTGATCCGCACTCTGACAGGCCGGGAACCGGACCTGACTCCCGGTTCTACCGACAGCAACATTCCCCTGTCTTTGGGCATTGTGGCCAATACCATCGGCACGGTGGAAGGCGGCCGCCCACACACACGTCAGGAATGGGTAGACCTTGAAAGTCTGCACACCGGCCTGCAGGTGGTCCTGGCCCTGATGTTGGAACCCGGCACTTTTTAACATAACTTTACGGCTCCTTGGGCTTTGCGCCCGAGGAGCCTATTTTCTTTCTACGCTCCAAAGTCCGCTGTCGGAAGTATCGGCTTTCGTTTTTCTGGCCGTCTTTTTACTGAGTCTTTGTATATTCTAAATTCCAAATAGAGAATAAAATCATGCTGCGTCCCCGGACAAAGCAGTATTTTCCCGATAGTCTGCCAACTCTGTTTTTGGTTTTCCGTTGTCGCCTTCGCAGCGGTTCTTGTCCCCGATGGTGCACCAGCTCTACTTCCCGGATTATAGCAATAAAAAAAGAGCCTTACGTTTTCCGTAAGGCTGCGTAGCGGGAGCATCTCTACCCCCGGCACGTTCTGCACGCTTTCCCATTCCCCGGGGACTCTCCCGCGGGCTAACCAACAGTCCTGCGGACTGTTGGTTCCGGCACTGCGGTGCTATCTTAGGCTCATATACCGCTTCCAGTATCATCCGCAACACTTCCTGCACCAATTTGTCAGTAAAGGTTGGTATACCTAAGGGACGCAGCTTTTTGCGGTTATTCTTCTTCTGGATATAGGTTCGCCTCACCGGCATGGGCTGATAGGTTTCATCCGCCAATGCTTTGATAATACTATCTATTTTGGCTTCACTGAAACCGTCCGCCGTATCCTCGTTTACTCCTTTTGTTGCCGCACCGTTGTTGGCATACAGGTTTTTGTATGCCACAAAGTAGATGTCAGGACGCAGCAGATAGCGATACAGTTTTGTAAATACTTCTTCTTTATTTGCAAGTGAGTTTTGACTGATTCTTGCTAAAATTTCCGTTGTTGGTTTCATGTGAGGTTTTCCTCCCTAATCAACTTCTAATTTTAGTGCGCAATAACCGTGCCCCTTCGCCATGTAAGGGTCATTACCCCTCTCGGACTACTACGAGCACTCCGTACCCATGCAGGATTTTCAGGCTCCAAAGCCATAGCCGCTTTTTCATTCCCCCTTTCATGCGGCACTCCTGGTTAGGGCATCCCCGGTTAGCAATGAGACTTGGTAAATTCGGATTCTCGGTATCGCTTTCGCTTCGTTACCATAATGCCCACCAACGGAACCATAACCACATCCTTGAACTGGATGCGCTGAATGAACCAAACGAAGATCCAAGTGCCCAGAATTGCTGTGGCAAAGGCGAAGATGGCACGGCTCCACAGGGTGGAGGCCGGCATAAACAGGAGCGCCAGCAAGATGCCGAACTGGGCCGAGGAGATGGTGGCCCCGGTGGTTGGGGACACGAATTTGTTGCTGCACAGCTGCTACATGATGAGCCCCGCCACGCTCATGCCAATGCCGGTACACAAAATGGCCAGCAGACGGGGCAGCCGGGAGATGATGAAAATCTCCAGCTGCTCAAAATTGCCCGCCAGAAGCTCGCCCGGCATCAGATCGATCACGCCTACAAACAGTGAGCAGCAGGACAAGACAAGCAACAGAGCCAAGAGAACTATGGTAGAACGATACGGTCTGATACAATCCTTCCCTTTCTTTCATGCGGTTAGCTATGGCTAACTGCTTTGCGAAAAAAGATGCGCAGCGGTGATTGGACTTACCATGCATCACGCACTGCGCATCGTGGGCTTATTATAGCACACGGAGTTAGTCATGTGCAACCGTGCAAAAAGCACAAGCTACCAAGCGGAAAGGATTCTTTTTTTATCCATTATGCGAATTGTTGCCCCGAGCGGACTGCGTCTGAGCAGTCAGCCGGCCCATGCTCCGCAGGCTGACGCCCAGGGTGGAGAGATTGTGCAGCGTGGCGGAGGTGGCGGGCGGCAGAACACCGGCCACACCAAGGGCAATCAGGGTGCCGTTGAAGCCGATAACGAAGCGGTAGTTGGAGTGGATGCGCGCCATCAGCGCCATGGCGATCCGACGCAGCTCTACAAGCTCCCAGAGGCTGTCAGCGGCAATGGTGATGTCCGCAATCTCCCGGGCGATGGCGGCGCCGTCGCTGATGGCAATGCCCGCATCCGCCTCGGATAAGGCCGGTGAGTCGTTGATGCCGTCGCCCACCATCAGGACAGTATGTCCCTCCCGACGGAGCCGTGCCACATACTCCGCCTTGTCCGCCGGAAGGACTCCGGCGCGGAAGTCATCCACTCCCACCTGGGCGGCAATGGCTGCGGCGGTGCGGTAGCTGTCTCCGGTGAGCATAACGGTACTGGTGACCCCCAGAGCACGGAGGGTGGACAGAACTTCCTTCGCCTCCTCCCGCAGCGGGTCGGAGATGCAAATCACGGCGGCCAGCTGCCCCCCTACTGCCAGATACAGGTGGGAATACTCCGGCGGCAGCGCATCAAAGCGTTCCTGTTCGCCCTCTGGAATGACGCAGCCCTCATCCTCAAAGACAAAGTGGGCGCTGCCGATGAGAACCTGCTCCTCATCGACGGTGCTTGCGATGCCGTGAGCCACCAGGTACTCCACCTTGGAGTGGTACTCCTCGTGGCGCAGGCCCCGGCGTTTGGCCTCCTCCACCACGGCGTTGGCCATGGAATGGGGGAAGTGCTCCTCCAGACAGGCGGCCAGCCGCAGCATTTCGGCTTCCTCTTTGCCGCCGAAGGACACCACCTGAGCCACCCGGGGGCAGGCGTGGGTCAGGGTGCCGGTCTTGTCGAAAACGATGGTGTCGGCGGCAGCCACAGCCTCCAGGAATTTGCCGCCCTTGACGGTGATGTGGGCGCGTCCCGCCTCCCGCATGGCGGAGAGAACGGCCAGAGGCATGGCCAGCTTCAGGGCGCAGGAGAAGTCCACCATCAGCACCGACAAAGCCCGTGCCACATTCCGGGTGAGGACGAAGCTCAGCAGACTCCCTACAAAGGTATAGGGCACCAGCTTGTCCGCCAGATTGGCAGCCTTGCTCTCAGCCTCCGACTTCATCTGCTCCGACTGCTCGATCATGTGAACGATCTGGTCATAGCGGCTCTGGCCGGAGGCTTGCTTTACCTCCAGCACACATTCGCCCTCCTCTACCACGGTGCCGGCATAGACCGCGCCGCCGGGACGCTTGGGTACCGGGATGGACTCTCCGGTGAGGGACGCCTGATTGACGGTGACCTCCCCCTCCAGCACCAGACCATCCACGGGGATGATGCCGCCGGCACGAACCACCACGGCGTCTCCCGGCTGGA
>NZ_JACJKP010001063.1 GCF_016901605.1 Gemmiger formicilis | reverse complement strand
GTAGATTTCGTACTTGGCACCAACGTCGATACCGCGGGTGGGCTCGTCCATCATAAAGACCTGCGGTTCACGCTCGAGCCATTTGCCGAAAATTACTTTCTGCTGATTGCCGCCGGAAAGGCTGGAAATCATATCATCCGGACCCATGCATTTGGTATGCATGATCTTGATCTCTTTATTAGTGGCCTTGACCATCTTAGGGGTGGACAGCGCCA
>NZ_JACJKP010001062.1 GCF_016901605.1 Gemmiger formicilis | reverse complement strand
CGATGAGCGCCAGCACGCCGATGGGCAGGAACACATAGGCAAACCAGGGCTGGGTCCAGGAGAGTCCGCCGCCTGCCATGGTGTATTCGATTCTTTCGCTGTCCAGAGCTTTGACCTGTTAAAGGGCAAGGTGGTCATCGGCCGAGACCCGGCAACCTGTAACATCGTATTCGATAAAAACACGCCGGGTATCAGCGGGCGGCACTGCCAGCTAGT
>NZ_JACJKP010001061.1 GCF_016901605.1 Gemmiger formicilis | reverse complement strand
CAGGTTTTGTCGGAACCGGCGGTCTCGGCGGAAGCGGCCTCGGAAGAAGCGCTTTCCGCAGCGGAAGAACTGGTGGACGGGGTGGAGCCGCAAGCGGCCAGCGACAGCGCCATCGCCGCTTGCCAGGCCGGTCAGGCTGACGGCATGATCGCCGGCGCTTCCATCACCGATGAGCGCAAGGCTTCCGGCTGGCTGTTCTCCGACGGTTACTACACC
>NZ_JACJKP010001060.1 GCF_016901605.1 Gemmiger formicilis | reverse complement strand
CGGGCTGTGTTTGGCCAGCATCTTGATAAACTCGATACCGATGACAATATCCAGCGCACGGGTCAGAAATTCGTAAACCTCCACTTCGTTACCGTCCACGATCAGGCCGGGCATGGTCATGATACTGCCGCAGACCACTACCACGAAACCGGCACCGGCAGAGAGACGAACTTCCCGCACGTTGAGGGTGAAACCTTCCGGTGCAGCAATCAGCTT
>NZ_JACJKP010001059.1 GCF_016901605.1 Gemmiger formicilis | reverse complement strand
GGACGGTGCCCAGGGCAATCATCAGGGCGCACTCTACCAGAGTACGGGTTTTGGAATAGGTTTTGGTCATCGGGTAAACTCCTCCCCAAACAAATATTCAGTACATAAAAACAGGGGCGCTGAGGGGCATCCTCGGCTGAGATCGAAGCAAACCGCAGCTTCGGGTCGCCTTGAACCTGATCCGGATAATGCCGGCGTAGGAAGTTTGACCCATCA
>NZ_JACJKP010001058.1 GCF_016901605.1 Gemmiger formicilis | reverse complement strand
TGTGGACCTGGTCATTCCCATCCTGTGCAGTGTTACACTGGTCTGCAATTTCATTTTTGCGTTCTGGCGCAGCCGTTTTACCCAGAATGCGCTGGTGTATATGCTGCTGAACATGCGGCAGAAACTGGTGGACGATGACCGCGGCGGCCTGGAGGAGATGTTCCGTCTTTCCACCAAGCGGCGGGAAGCTTTCGACAAGCGATAAACCATAAAAAA
>NZ_JACJKP010001057.1 GCF_016901605.1 Gemmiger formicilis | reverse complement strand
CAGCCCCGCCAGGGAATGATAATTCAGTTCTTCCGGCATCGTTTTGCTCCTTTGTTATTGGGGCAGCAGGGTGACGCAGAGCATCACGTCCGGCAGCTGCCGCACACGGCAGGCGCCGCCCGGATCGGCCGCATTGCACGGCAGCTTTTGCAGGACGAGCCGGTGGCCGCCCGGATCGAACTGTACGGCAGTTTTGCCAAGACGTACAAAGGCCAC
>NZ_JACJKP010001056.1 GCF_016901605.1 Gemmiger formicilis | reverse complement strand
ACTTTCTTCGCGCTGGCTGTCGGAGGAATAGCGGGCATATATTACGGCTTTCATATTTACACAACCTTTCGTTATTTCGTGGGTGGCTTGCCCACCTTGCCGGGGGCGTTACCCTTGATTTCCTCCAATTCAAAAATTCTCGCTTGTCAAGGTCTGGCGAAGCCAGTTCATTTTAACCTTGACGGGCGGGAATTTTTGAATATCCTTCGCAAGGGG
>NZ_JACJKP010001055.1 GCF_016901605.1 Gemmiger formicilis | reverse complement strand
CGACGTGTGGGTGAGCATGGGCGAACCGGTGGAAGTATGGGCAGAACGCATTGAAGCCCTGGCCCCCTACCAGGTGAATGCCGCCCTGATGGCCAAAGCCAAGCCCACGGCGGTCTTGTGGTCGTGGTAGGCGGGCAGGCAGTGCATGAACACCGCCGTGGGCTTGGCTTTGGCCATCAGGGCGGCATTCACCTGGTAGGGGGCCAGGGCTTCAAT
>NZ_JACJKP010001054.1 GCF_016901605.1 Gemmiger formicilis | reverse complement strand
CGGTTTTGAACCGGCGGGTGCCCAGCAGCCACAGGCCGAACAACCCGCAGAAGAAGAAACAGAACACTAGGAAGAAATACTGGGTCAGGCACCCTGCCATGGTGGCGGCGGCCATCCTCTGGAAGGCAGGCTGCCGGCCCCGGGGCATGGGGTTGTTTGCCTGCATGCTGGCATTGGCGGGGCTTTTCTACATTGTGGTGATCAACAAGGTAGCCC
>NZ_JACJKP010000107.1 GCF_016901605.1 Gemmiger formicilis | reverse complement strand
CGGCTTTTGCAAACAGCTTACCCAGTGTTTTGCTCAGCTGGGTGCTTTTCAGGTGCGGGGTCTGACCGCGGGCTACCAGTATTATATCATACCCGCCGATATTTTGCGAGAGGTGTTCGCTCAAAGCGGCGCGCATTACACGACGGGCGCGGTTGCGCTGGATGGCATGGCCCACCTTTTTGGTGGCAGTAAGCCCAATGCGGGTATAGCCCACGCGGTTTTTTGCCACGTACAGCACCACATGGGGGTGCACGTAGCTTTTGCCGCGGCCGTACACGCGGTTATACTGCCAGTTTTTATTCAAAGTGCGGTAACGCATGGGCAAAACTCCAAAAAACGCAAAAAATCATAATCCGTCGCCGTCGGCGGACATGCGCCGAAGATGGCGGCACATCGAAAACGCCAGTTTTGAAAAAAGGGCTGCTGATCGATCATCAGCAACCCTTTACTTCATCATTTTCCAAAGATCAGACCGTCAGGCTCTTGCGGCCCTTGGCACGGCGACGAGCCAGAACTTTGCGGCCGTTCTTGGTGGCCATGCGCTGCAGGAAACCATGCACGCGGCTGCGCTGACGCTTCTTGGGCTGGAAAGTACGCTTCATTTTTCATTCCTCCTGTTGAATTCCCGGTATGGGCGGTTTGTTTCAGGGCTTTGCCCATACAGGGGCAGCCTTGCAGTCTTAGATTATACGCGATAACGCCACCCTTTGTCAATAGTTTTGCACAGTTTTTTTCGCAAGAACGTACAGTTGTGGCCCCCAAAATCCATACCCACCATATTTAGTGTCCGGGTGGTGAACCGCCCCGGATAAAAAATTTCCCTACTTTATTATAATAGGGTGTTGTTTTGAACCTTGTTTTGTGGTATACTGTATGTAGTGTTTTTGCGCCCTTGTGGAAAGGGCGCGATTTTTAACAGGAAGTGGGGAGTATCGAAAGCCATGGATTCCATCAACGACGTATTGGACGCGGCGAAAGCCTATTGCCGTGAACATACTGCCGAGGCAACCTATCAATACTACATCAGCGACATCAAAGCCGTCAGCTTTGAGAACTCCAACACCATCACGCTGGAGATCCGCAATGCCTTCATTCTGGGCATTGTATCGGACCGGTACACGGCGATGTTGAAAGACGCCTTCAAATCGGTGCTGGGTTTTGATGTTGATCTTGTGTTCGTCACCCCGAAAAAAGAGGAAGAACCCGAAAAACCCAAGCTGGACGAAAAAACGCTGCCCAGCGGCCGGTATGATTTCACCTTCGAGAACTTCATCAAAGGCCCGTCCAACCAGTTTGCCTACGCGGCAGCCCAGGCGGTAGCGGCCAATCCTTCGGGGGCGTATAACCCGCTGTTCATTTACGGACCGTCGGGTCTGGGCAAAACGCACCTGCTCAACGCCATCCAGGTGGAAATCAAAAAGAACCATCCGGATTTCAACATCGTCTATGTGGACTGTGAAATGTTCACCAACGAGATCATCACGGCGGTCAAGACGGCCACCACGGAACAGTTCCGGCAGAAGTACCGGCAGGCGGACGTGCTGCTCATCGACGATATCCAGTTCCTGGCGGGCAAGGAAAGTACCCAGGAAGAATTTTTCCATACTTTCAACACCCTGCACAACGACGGCCGGCAGATCGTCATCGCGTCGGACCGTCCCGCCAAGGAAATCAAGAGTCTGGAAGAGCGTCTGCGCACCCGGTTTGAGTGGGGCCTGACCGCCGACATCCAGCCGCCGGATTTCGAGACCCGCGTGGCCATCGTCAAGCGCAAGGCGGAACTGTTGAACCTGGACCTGCCCGATGACGTGGCGGAATACATCGCCAATCATCTGAAGCAGAACATCCGTCAGCTGGAAGGCGCGGTGAAAAAGCTCAACGCCTACTATATGCTGGAAGGCATCGCCCCCTGCATCGGGGTGACCACCACCGCCATCAAGGATACCCTGAACGACAGCCAGCCCATCCCGGTGACCATCGAGAAGATCCTCAACGAGGTGGCGCGCACCTACAATGTAATGCCGGCGGATATCCGGGGCAAAAAGCGCAACGCCAACGTCAGCGCGGCCCGACAGATGACCATGTATATCATCCGGGAAGTGACCGGCATGAGCATGGAAGCCATCGGTCAGGAATTCCAGCGCGACCATTCCACGGTGGTGTATTCCATCAAAACCATGGCCGAGAACATCACCAAGGACCAGCACCTGAAAGAAATGTGCAGCGATATTATGAAGAATGTAAGAACCTAACCTACTTTCTTGAAAGAAAGTAGGCAAAGAACTTTCACCTTTTTATCCCAGGAATGGGGCTGCCCCTTTTCTGCTTCGGACTTCCCGGAAATTTCAGAAGTTTCCCATTGTTGGGATGACCCTTACTTTTCTATAAAAATCGAACCTCGTTCGATTTTGGTTGGAATTTCTTTGGTTCTTTCTTTGTAAAGAAAGAACCTCCGCGCCCGAAAGTTATCCACAAAGTTTTCCCTTTTCAACAGGCGGTTTTCAAGAACTGCGGTGAAAAACTTGTGTTTTCAAGGTTTTCAACCGTTTTCTACACAATCGGTTGAGAAAAACTCCACGGCCGTTTTCCGCGCCGCTATCAACATTCCCGGACTTTTCCACGGTTTTAACACCCCCTACTACTACTACGAGAATAGTTAATAGTTTCTGCTTCCAAAACACGATTCAGCTTCGGGTTTTCTCCCCAAAATAGTGCCGAATCTGTGGAAAACAAAACGGAAGCGACTTCATCACCTTACAAAAGCCGGGTCTTTCAGCTAAACAAAGACCGAGAAAGGACCTGCCATGAAATTTGAATGCGAAAAATCCCTTTTGGCATCGGCAATCGAAGGCGTTTCCCGCGCCATTACCAACCGTTCCGCGATTCCGGTGCTGGAAGGCATCTACCTGAAAGCCGAAGGTTTCAACCTGACGCTCACCGGCTACGATATGGAAATGGGCATCACCACCACCATCGAGTGCAACGTTCTGGTACCGGGTGAAACGGTACTGGAGGCGAAACTGCTCCTTTCCATGGTCAGCCGTATGCCCGCCGGCGATGTGCGCATCGAACTGACCGACGAAGGCCAGGCTATCATCAGCGGCGGCGTGGCGGAATTTGAGATCCCCGCGCTGAACGCTTCCGATTATCCCAGCCTGCCGGTGACCGGTGCCGACAACACCATGACCATCCCCACCAGCATGATGCGGGAACTGATCGAAAAAACCATCTACGCCGTCAGCCAGGACGACAAGAAACCCGCCCACACCGGCGAACTGTTCGTCATTGAGCCGGGCAGCCTGACCATTGTGGCACTGGACGGCTACCGGCTGGCCATCATCCAGCGGGATGTGGAGTGCACCCGCGACATCCGCATCATTATTCCCGCCAAAACCCTGCAGGAACTGCTCAAGATCATGGGCGGACCGGATGACCCCGTCAAGATCGACGCCAACCGCCGGTACGTGGTGTTCACCACCAACGGCTACACCATCATGAGCCGCCTGATCGAGGGCGACTTCCTCAATTACGAGAGCGTGATCCCCAAGGACAAGCGCACCCGGGTCACGGTGGACTGCAAAACCTTCATCAATACCATTGAGCGCGCTTCCCTCATTATTACCGAACGGCTGAAGAACCCCCTGCGCATCACTTTTGGCGAGGACAAGGTCACGGTGCGCTGCCAGACCCCTCTGGGCAAGGTAGTGGACGAGTTCGCCCCGGTAGAAATGACCGGCGACCCCGTGGAGATCGGTTTCAATAACCGGTACCTGCTGGACGCCATGCGCTATTCCAAGTGCGAGCGAATGGTGCTGGAGATCAACGGCCCCCTGAGCCCCGTGAAGATCCTGCCCGAGGACGGCAAGGACTTCATTTATCTGGTACTGCCGGTCCGTTTCAAGAACGAGGGCTGATGTTATGGAGAAAATTCGTATTCATACCGAATTCATCAAGCTGGACGCCCTTTTGAAATTTGCCGGCCTGTGCGAAACGGGCGGCGAAGCCAAGGAACTGATCCAGGGCGGCGCCGTCAAGGTCAATGGCGAGGTATGCACCATGCGGGGCAAGAAATGCCGCGCCGGTGACACCGTGGAACTGGACGGCCGCACCGTACAGATCGCGGAGGGTGCGTGATGCGGTTAACGCATCTGGAACTGACCGATCACCGCAACATTGCCCACGCGGTGCTGGACCCTGACCCCCACCTGACGGTGCTGTGCGGGCCCAACGGCCAGGGCAAGACCAACCTGCTGGAAGCGGTCTGGCTGCTGACCGGCGGCAAAAGTTTCCGGGGCGCCAAGGATGCCGAGCTGATCCGCCGCGGGTGTGAATTTTCGGTGCTGGAAGGTGCTTTTGAGACCGACGGCGCCGAAAAGACCATCCGGCTGACGGTGGGTGCCAAAGGCAGCCAGCGCCCGGGCCGCACCGCCAAACTGAACGGGGTGGACCAGGGTCGGGCCGCCGCTTTGGCGGGCAATTTTCAGGCGGTGGTGTTTGAGCCGGACCTGCTGGCGTTGGTCAAAGGCGGGCCGGAAGGACGGCGCCGGTTTCTGGACTCGGCGCTGTGCCAGGTGTTCCGGCCCTATCTGGTGGCCCTGCGGCGGTATATGCGGCTGGTGGCCCAGAAAAATGCCCTCTTAAAAAGTTACGATATTACGCCAAACGGCGCCCTGCTGCTGGATGCATACAACGAGCAGCTGGCCCAATACGGCGGGCAGATCATGGCCCACCGGCAAAAATTTGTAGATGCCCTGGCCCCTGCGGCGGCAAAGAACTATGCCGAAATTTCCCATGGGGCCGAGGGGTTTTCTTTGCGGTACCAGTGCTGCGCCGAAACCCCCACCGTGGAAGCCCTGGCCGAGAAGCTGGCGGCGGTGCGCGGCAGCGAACTGCGGGCAGGGTTCTGCCTGACCGGTCCCCACCGGGAAGACCTGGACCTGCAGCTGGACGGCCAGCCCGCCCGCATTTATGGCAGCCAGGGCCAGCAGCGCAGCTGTGTGCTGGCCATGAAACTGGCGGAAGCCACCGTGGTGGGCGAGTTTTTCGGCGAGCACCCGGTGCTTTTGCTGGACGATGTGCTCAGCGAACTGGACGATGACCGGCAGACCTACCTGCTCACCCGCATGGGGGAACACCAGACCATCGTGACCACCTGCGATACCGCCGCTTTTGCGCGCACCAACGGCAAAATTGTCTATGTCAAAGGTGGGCAGGCTTCGGAAAGCCCCATCGATTAGTGTTTCTTCGGTTCCTTTTTTGCAAAAAAGGAACAAAAGGAGGCCACCATGTACTTTCATGCCGGGCAGGACTTTGTGCTGAACACCCGGGACGTGCTGGGGGTGTTCGATCTGGACACCGCAGGGGCGTCCCGCCGCACCGAGGAATATTTCCATACCGCCGAATCGGAGGGCGCCGTGGTAGACCTGTGCGCCATGGGCACCTTGCCCAAAAGCTTTATTGTCACCGATTTCCCCGACGAAACGGTGTATCTGAGTCCCCTCTCCCCCGCCGCGCTGAAAAAACGCGCCGAAAAGGCAGAGTGGTGACCCGCTCCGGGGCATTGGCCCGGAAGGCAACCCTTTTTCCATTGCAATTTTCTTTCATTTTAGAATAGATTCCAACCCCTCATCCAAACAGGAGGCAATCACTTCATGGCAGACGAAATCATCACCGAATCCAACCGCGAGACGGCCACCGACCATGCCTATGGCGGCGCGCAGATCCAGGTTCTGGAAGGTCTGGAGGCTGTGCGCAAGCGCCCGGGCATGTATATCGGTTCCACCGGTCCCTCGGGCCTGCACCACCTGGTGTACGAGATCGTAGACAACTCCATCGACGAAGCCCTGGCCGGGTACTGCACCCATATCGAAGTTACCATCAAGCCGGGCAACATCATCGAAGTATCGGACAACGGCCGCGGCATTCCCGTGGACATCCAGCCCAAGCTGGGCATTCCGGCCGTCACCGTCGTATACACCGTGCTCCACGCCGGCGGCAAGTTCGGCGGCGAGGATTCCGGCTACAAGGTGGCCGGCGGCCTGCACGGCGTAGGCGCTTCGGTGGTAAACGCCCTGTCCGAATGGCTGGTGGTCCGGGTACGCCGGGACGGCGCCGAGTATGAGCAGAGCTTCAAGCGGGGCAAGCCGGACGGCGATTTGAAAAAAATCGGTCCCGCAGCTTCCACCGGCACCACCGTCACCTTCAAGCCGGACCCGGAGATGTTCCAGGAAACCACCCTCTACCGCTACGAAACGCTGCTCAAGCGTCTGCGGGAGGAAGCCTTCCTGAACGCCGGTGTGCGCATCACCCTCAGTGATGAGCGCCCCGACAGCGACCGTCCCAGCGACGAGCAGGGCGCCGACAACGACGCCCGCACCGAAACCATGTGCTACGAGGGCGGTATCCGTTCCTTTGTCAGCTACCTGTGCGAGCGCCGGGACCTGACTCCCCTGACCCCCCAGGTCATGTATATGAAGGGCGAGGGCCAGGGCGCCGTGGCGGAAGTGGCCCTGCAATACTACGACAACAGCTACAACGAGCTGATGCTCAGCTTTGCCAATAACGTCCATACGCCGGAAGGCGGCACCCATGAGGAGGGCTTCAAGCTGGCCCTGACCCGTGTGCTGAACGAGTACGGCCGCGCCAAGGGCATCCTGAAGGACAAGGACGAGAACCTGTCCGGCCCGGACGCCCGGGAAGGCATCATTGCGGTCATCAGCGTCAAACTGCAGGAAGCCCAGTTCGAGGGCCAGACCAAAGCCAAGCTGGGCAACACCTTTATCAAGGGCCTGGTCAGCAACGTGGTCTACAAGGCCCTGAGCGAGTATTTTGAGGAGAACCCCGCCGCCGCCAAGGCCATTCTGGAAAAGGCCACCCAGGCGGCCCGTGCCCGCGCCGCGGCCAAAAAGGCCCGGGAACTGGTGCGCCGCAAGAGCGCCCTGGAATCCAACCGGATGCCCGGCAAGCTGGCCGACTGCCACGAAAAAGACCCCAGCAAGACCGAACTGTTCATTGTGGAGGGTGACTCTGCAGGTGGTTCCGCCAAGATGGGCCGGGATTCCAACATCCAGGCCATCCTGCCCTTGTGGGGCAAGATGCTCAACGTGGAGAAGGCCCGCGCCGACCGCATCTATGGCAACGACAAACTGATGCCGGTGGTCACGGCCCTGGGCACCGGTATCGGGGACGAATTTGATATTTCCAAGGTACGGTACCATAAGATCTTTATCATGGCCGATGCCGACGTGGACGGCTCCCACATCTGTACCCTGATGCTGACCTTCTTCTTCCGCTATATGCGGCCGCTGATCGAGCACGGGTATGTGTATGTGGCCCAGCCGCCGCTGTTCAAGCTGCAAAAAGGCCAGACCGTCAAATATGCCTACAACGACGACGAAATGAAGGTGCTTTCGGCCGAGATGCCGGGCGCCAAGGTGAGCCGCTACAAAGGCTTGGGCGAAATGAACCCCGACCAGCTGTGGGAGACCACCATGAACCCCGATAACCGGGTCATCGTCCAGATCAAGATCGAGGACGCCGAACGGGCCGACGAGGCTTTCAGCATCCTGATGGGCGAGCAGGTGGAACCCCGCCGCCAGTTCATCGTCAAGAACGCCAAGTTTGCCAACCTCGACGTGTGAAAAATCAACGGGGGCACGTTTGGAGTTTCTTCGGTTCCTTCTTTGCAAAGAAGGAACAAAGAAAAACACTTTGCAGCACAGAACATCGGCGCGACCTTTCCCTGTTCCTTTTTGAGCGACCAAAAAGGAACCGAAAAAGTCGCCGCTAGTTCCGAGGCGCGGGGCACGGCTCAAGGGGCCTGCGGGCCCCTTAAGAAACCCCGGGGCTCCGATGTGGTCGCCCGAGACTCCAACACCGTGGACCCTGAACGGTTCTGCGTGACCCCGTTCCCCACCCGTGCCTGCCGTGAGAGCTCATCCGGGCTCCCGTTCTGAAACACCGCCCGCCTTAGCGGGCGGGTCTGCCCTGCTGTTTCACGTTCTTACGTTTTATCTACTCTGATCCCAAGGTGGTACTGAATGGAAGAAAATATCATTATGGTGCCGGGGTCCGGCACCAAGGTCATTGAGCGCGATGTGAAAAAGGAGATCGAAACGGCCTTCCTGGACTATTCCATGTCGGTCATTGTCTCCCGCGCGCTGCCCGATGTGCGGGACGGCCTGAAACCCGTCCATCGCCGCATCCTCTATACCATGCATGAGCGCGGCAACGATCCCCAGCATCCCTACCGCAAATCCGCCGACACCGTGGGTGCCGTGCTGGGTTCCTACCATCCCCACGGCGACGCATCCGTATACGACGCCATGGTTCGCCTGGCCCAGGATTTCAGCCTGCGGTATCCGCTGGTAGACGGCCAGGGTAACTTTGGTTCCGTGGACGGTGACCCCCCGGCTGCCTACCGTTATACCGAGGCCCGCATGTCCAAGATCGCCTGTGAGATGCTCACCGACATCGAGAAGGACACCATTGACTGGGACCCCAACTTTGACGAAACCAAAAAAGAACCCCATGTGCTGCCCAGCCGGTTCCCCAACCTGCTGGTGAACGGCAGCCAGGGCATTGCCGTGGGCATGGCCACCAACATCCCGCCCCACAACCTGCGGGAAGTAGTGGCCGGTATGTCCGCCCTGATGGACAACCCCGACATCGACCTGGCGGGCCTGATGGAATACGTCAAAGGCCCCGACTTCCCCACCGGCGGCATCATCATGGGCCGGTCGGGCATCCGGGCGGCCTACGCCACCGGCCGCGGCAAGATCACCCTGCGCGGCCGTGCCGAGATCGTGGAGAAGAAAAACGGCCGGTATGAGATCCTGATTACCGAGATCCCCTACATGGTCAACAAGACCCGCCTCATCGAGTCCATTGCCGATCTGGTCAAGGACAAGCGCATCGAGGGTATCTCCGACCTGAACGACGAATCTTCCAGCCGTACCGGTATGAAGATCGTCATTGAAATCAAGAAGGACGCCAACCCCCAGGTGGTGCTCAACCAGCTGTACCGCTATACCCAGCTGCAGGACACCGTGGGCGTCATCATGCTGGCGCTGGACGACGGCGTGCCCAAGATCATGAGCCTGAAAACCGTCATGGAACGCTATGTGGAGTTCCAGATGGAAGTTATCCGCCGCCGCACCGCCTTTGACCTGAAGAAAGCCCAGGAACGGGAACACATTCTGGAAGGTCTGCGCAAGGCCGTGGACATCGTGGACGAGATCATCGCCACCATCCGCGCCTGCAAGGGCGGCTTTGCGGAAGCCCGTCAGGCGGTCATGGACCGGTTCGACTTTGACGAACCCCAGGCCGATGCCATCGTCAAGCTGCAGTTGGGCCGTCTGGCCGGTCTGGAAATCCTCAAGATCGAGCAGGAATTGGGCGAACTGCAGGCTGCCATTGCCGATTACAAGGATATTCTGGCCAACGACGAGCACGTGAAACGCATCGTCAAGACCGACCTGCAGACGCTGGCCGACAAGTACGGCGACGAGCGCCGCACCTCCATTGAGGCTGTTTCCGGCGAAGTGGACATCGAGGACCTGATCCCCGAGGAAACCTGCGTCTTTACCCTGACCCATGAGGGGTACATCAAGCGCACCGCGCTGGACACCTACCAGGCCCAGAACCGCGGCGGACGCGGCGTGCAGGGCATGACCCAAAAGGACGACGACTTCACCGAGGAGCTGTTCGTGGGTTCCACCCATGACTATATGCTGTTCATGACCGACCAGGGCCGTGTCTACCGCCTGAAGGGCTATCAGGTACCGGAAGGCAGCCGCACCGCCAAGGGCAGCCATATTGTGAACCTGCTGCAGCTGCAGGAGGGCGAAAAGGTGACCCTGATGCTGCAGCAGAGCGCCAAGGCGGACGAGGACAACACCTACCTGACCATGGTGACCCGTCAGGGCCTGATCAAGCGCACGCCCCTTTCTCAGTTCCGGAACATCCGCAAGGCGGGCCTCATCGCCATCGGCCTGAACGAGGGCGACGCCCTGGTATGGAGCCACCTGACCGGCGGCGACGATGAGATCATCGTGGCCACCCACGATGGTGCCGCCATCCACTTTACGGAGTCCGGCGCCCGCGCCATGGGCCGTACCGGCCACGGTGTGCGGGTCATCAAGCTGCGGGAGGGTGACTACGTCATCGGCGCCGGTGTCTGCCGCCCGGGTGCCACGGTGCTGACCATCACCGAGGACGGCAAGGGACGCCGCAGCCGCATTGACGATTACCGCATTACCAAGCGCGGCGGTCTGGGTATCCGCAACTATGCCAAGGGCGGCGTTGCGGGCATCAAGATCGTGGACGAAACCGATGACCTGATCCTGATCAGCGCCAACGGTATCCTCATCCGCATCCATGCATCGGATATCAATGTGCAGAGCCGCTACGGCAGCGGTGTGCGGGTCATGCGGCTGGCCGAGGGCGACAAGGTCGCCATGGTGGCCCGCGTGGACCGGGACAACAACGCCGAGACCGCCAAGGTGGAAGCGGATGCGTCGGAGGACGCGGAACCTACCGCCGAGGAACTGGCTGCCATTGAAGCCGCCGAACGGGCTGACGAAGCCGCAGACGTGCCGGACGACGAGTGATGCAGTCTTGCTGTTCTTTTCTTGCAAGAAAAGAACCAAAAGAACTCTAAACAAAAATCCCCGACAGGATATATCCTGTCGGGGATTTTTAATTGGAATTTCTTCGGTTCCTTCTTTGCAAAGAAGGAACGACAAGAGACTGCATCAGTCGTGGCGGATGGCTTCCAGGGCGCTGATTTTTACAGCGTTATTGGCGGGCAGAATACCCGAGATCAGGCCCACCAGGGTAGCAAACACCAGGGCCGCCAGCATC
>NZ_JACJKP010001053.1 GCF_016901605.1 Gemmiger formicilis | reverse complement strand
GGCCGGTTTCCATGGCCTCCCGGATCTCGGGGTTGGGGTAAGGACAGGTGGGAAAATCTCCATCCGGCTTTTCCTGTTCGGGAACAACGGTCACCTGGGTCACGCCCATCCGGTGGCCGTGACCACCATCGTTTCCACCGATATGGCAACGCCCATTGCAGCCAAATATGGTGTGGAACTGCGCCGCACCCTGACCGGCTTCAAGTTCATCGGTGA
>NZ_JACJKP010001052.1 GCF_016901605.1 Gemmiger formicilis | reverse complement strand
GGAAAGCCAGGTACAAGTCAGCGACGGGACGATTCTCTTGCGTCTGCGCATTGATACATCGTCCTGCGCGTTGATGGATTATTTTGAGATTTTTCTCGACCGTATGCGCCTGTGTACTGGCGAGATATCGGCTTGCCATAAAATGAGAAAAAGCGCTTACCTGTGCAGATGGCACAAGGTGAGCGCTTTTTGTTTCAAATCATTTTTTGCCCGTTG
>NZ_JACJKP010001051.1 GCF_016901605.1 Gemmiger formicilis | reverse complement strand
TGTGGACCTGGTCATTCCCATCCTGTGCAGTGTTACACTGGTCTGCAATTTCATTTTTGCGTTCTGGCGCAGCCGTTTTACCCAGAATGCGCTGGTGTATATGCTGCTGAACATCGGCATCGGTGTGCTGCCCTATCTGCTGTTGTTGTTCCAGGTAGGTACCGGACGGGTGGATGCCCGCAGTATGCCGTGGGTCATCTGCCTGATTATCAGCGT
>NZ_JACJKP010001050.1 GCF_016901605.1 Gemmiger formicilis | reverse complement strand
TGTCATTGCGGGTAACAGCCTCCTCGGCTTCCTGCAAGCGACGGGTGGCCCGGGCTTTCTCCGCTTCGGCGTTGTCTGCGTTGGCCTGGGTTTCCTCGGCCTGGCGCTGGGCTTTGCCCTGCAAAATATCGTGGTGGAGGACCAGGGCTGCGCCCGGGCCGCCATCGCGTTCCTGAAAGAGGAACGGGCAGGCCGCGCCACCTTCCTGCCGCTGGA
>NZ_JACJKP010001049.1 GCF_016901605.1 Gemmiger formicilis | reverse complement strand
CCCGCCATAGTTCCCGGCACTGATTGGCCAGATGGGTCATGGCATAAGCCACCGCCTGAAAGATCTTGCCTTCCATCAGCAGCGAAAAAGCTGCAAAATCAATGGTATTGCTGGCGGTGTTGGTGTATGAGGACCGTTTTGCCGGTTGGCTCTGCCTGCCGCTGCTGGTGATGCTGCCGTATCATTTGACCAACAGTGTGTTGCCGGTTTATAATG
>NZ_JACJKP010001048.1 GCF_016901605.1 Gemmiger formicilis | reverse complement strand
GGACCTGACCCGTATTGCCCGGATCAACGACAAAATGTGGGCCGAGTTGTTCCTGTGGAACAAGGACAACCTGATTTCTGAGATCGATATGTTCACCAATGCGCTGCTGAACATGCGGCAGAAACTGGTGGACGATGACCGCGGCGGCCTGGAGGAGATGTTCCGTCTTTCCACCAAGCGGCGGGAAGCTTTCGACAAGCGATAAACCATAAAAAA
>NZ_JACJKP010001047.1 GCF_016901605.1 Gemmiger formicilis | reverse complement strand
TGCCGAACCCAGCGGCATCGCCTGTGACCATTATAATCGATATGAGGAAGATATCCGATTGCTTGCCGAAGCCGGACTCAACGCCTACCGCTTTTCCATTGAGTGGGCGCGCATGACCAGCAGATCTCCTTCGGGGGTACGCTCGCTGACAAAGATTTTGGGCTGCGGGTCCCCAAAGACACCGGCGTTTTCAGCGGCGGCATATTTCATGTTCTC
>NZ_JACJKP010001046.1 GCF_016901605.1 Gemmiger formicilis | reverse complement strand
GGACCTGACCCGTATTGCCCGGATCAACGACAAAATGTGGGCCGAGTTGTTCCTGTGGAACAAGGACAACCTGATTTCTGAGATCGATATGTTCACCAATGCGCTGCTGAACATCGGCATCGGTGTGCTGCCCTATCTGCTGTTGTTGTTCCAGGTAGGTACCGGACGGGTGGATGCCCGCAGTATGCCGTGGGTCATCTGCCTGATTATCAGCGT
>NZ_JACJKP010001045.1 GCF_016901605.1 Gemmiger formicilis | reverse complement strand
ACCCGGTCTGTATCCTGCATTTGCCGGGCGCAGCCAAGGACCGGCAGCTGAAACTGATTTACCGCCGGTATACCCAAAATGGCAGTTTCCCGCCACCGGCCAAAGTTCATCGGCACTTTGTCCGCGCTGCGGAATCAGTGTTTTGATAACGGTTTCCAGCCGCTGGGTCAGATCTTTTCGATTTCGTGGTGACATAGGCCCTCCTTGTGTAACTTA
>NZ_JACJKP010001044.1 GCF_016901605.1 Gemmiger formicilis | reverse complement strand
GTCGGCCAGTACCATATCTGCCACATTTTTGGTCACATCGGTGCCGGTAATGCCCATACCGATACCGATATCCGCCATTTTGATGGACGGCGCATCGTTGACGCCGTCACCGGTGCGGAACTGGACGAGATTTCCGATGAGGAACTGACACGGGCCGTCCGGAATTACAGTGTATATGCCCGGGTGCAGCCGGAGCATAAATCTCGCATTGTTTCG
>NZ_JACJKP010000106.1 GCF_016901605.1 Gemmiger formicilis | reverse complement strand
TTGCAATCAGTCAGTGCGGAGCGAATCTACGTGGAACTGGATGGTTTGCTCTCAGTACCGGGAGCCGGACATGTTCTGGCACAGTATGGTCAGATTCTGGCCGGTGCTGTGCCGGAGGTTGGCCCTTGTATTGGCTGTACGCAGCCGGGGCGTTGGCATTGTTATGATGTGTGGAATCATACGGCGGCTGCGGTGGGAGCGTTGGACCTGCGTGGTCAGGATACCCGCGGCGCGCGGGTACTGTGCTGGGCGGCCTTTTTGCATGATATTGCAAAACCCTTGTGCCGGAGTGTAGGCCCCGACGGTGCCGCCCATTTTAAGGGGCATAACCAGCGGGGCGCCGTGGTAGCACGAACGATTTTGCGTCGCCTGAAAGCCCCCAGCTATCTGATAGAAGGTGCAACGGGGTTGATTGCGATTCATGATGCACCGGTTCCCGTCGGGGATGTTGCGATTCTGAAATGCCTGAATCGCTACGGGGCCATTTTTTTGCGTCGGTTGTGCACCCTCAAATATGCGGATCTGGATGCCCATGCCTGCACCCCTGATGTGGCCGCCAGACGGCAGGACGTGGAAGTATTTGAAAAACGTATGTCGGAACTTGCCCGGACGGGTTGTTATACCATGCGCCAGCTGGCGGTGAACGGTGCCGATTTGATGGAAGCGGGGATGCCGGCAGGGCCCAAAGTAGGCCAGATGCTGCATGCGTTGCTGACGGCTGTGATGGAAGGACGTCTTTCCAATGAACGGAACGCTTTGCTGGCCGAGGCCGAGCGTCTGGCGCATCGGTCGGAGTGAAAAGTACATAACAATACGGCATTCATAATACAGGGAGGTTTTTGCAATGACCATTCAAAATGAAGTTTTGTCTGCCATCGCGGCGCGGCGCAGCTGCCGTGCGTATCTGCCGGAACAGATCAAGCCGGAGGAACTGCAGGCTGTATTGGAGGCGGGCACCTGGGCCCCCACGGGGATGAATCGGCAAAGCCCGATCATTGTGGTTGTGCAGGATAAAGAAACCCGCGATAAACTTTCGGCGATGAATGCTGCCGTCATGGGCAATAACGGGGACCCGTTCTATGGGGCACCGACGGTCCTGGTGGTTCTTGCCGACCGGAACATGTCCACCCATGTGGAGGATGGTTCGCTGGTACTGGGCAACCTGCTGCTGGCTGCCTCCAGCATTGGGCTGGGCTCCTGCTGGATCAATCGTGCCAAAGAAGTGTTTGATACGGAAGAAGGCAAAGCTTTGCTGCGGAAATGGGGCCTGGATGCTGACCGTTACCGGGGCATTGGCAACTGCATTCTGGGGTATCCCGCGCAGGGTGGCATCAAACCGGCCGCGCCCCGTAAACCGGATTATGTGGTGTACGTATGATTCTCGGCGTAGGGATTGATTTGTGCGATGCCGGACGCATTGAAAAAAGTCTGGAAAAACCTGGCTTTTGCAATTATGTATATGCGCCCGCTGAACAGGAACTTCTCAACAGCTTATCCGGCAAACGTCGGGCCGAAACAGCGGCAGCCAATTTCGCTGCCAAGGAAGCCTTTCTGAAAGCTGCCGGTACAGGGCTGGGCGGGTTTTCGCTGTCGGAACTGGCGCTGCTGCGGGCAGAAAACGGCGCCCCTTATTTTGAACTGTCCGGTCGGGCGGCGGCATGGGCATCGCAGCGTGGGCTGACGGTGCATGTCAGCCTTACACACGAAAGCGGACTGGCCAACGCCATTGTTCTGCTGGAAGAACACCGCCCCAAAGGAGAGTGACCGATGGCCGCCAAAACACCGCGCACCAGCAACCTGGAGCTGCTGCGTATTCTTTGTATGTTGTTTATCATCGGGGATCATCTGACCGGGCAAGGCGGCATTGCGGATTACAGTACGCTGGGGTCGTCGTTTGCGTTCTGCCTGATCGGTTGCGGTTCCCGCATTGCCTGCAGTATTTTTGTGCTGATCGGCAGCTGGTTTTTGTGTGAACAACCTTTTCAAACCAGACGGCCGTTATCACTGTGGCTTTCGTTGTGGCTGTATACGGTGCCGGTAACACTGCTTTGTGCGTTGGGGGGCCTGCCGGTTTCTTTCGGCGCCCTGCGCTGGGCGGTGTTTCCCGCGTCCACCCGCCAGTTGTGGTTTATCTCAGACTATCTGGTATTGCTGGTTTGTGCGCCGCTGCTCAATCGGATTCTGCATGACCTGCCGCGTAAAGCGCACCGCGGGTTGCTCGTTTTTCTGGCGCTGCCGCTGATTGCGTATCCTACCCTTTTTGCGGAGGATGGCATTGTCAGTGATCTGGCCTGGATGTTCCTGTATGAATATCTGCTGGCAGCTTACCTGCGGCGCTATCCCGATAACCGGCTGAGCCTTTTGTTCCGCTGCCGTGTGGTGGCCTTGCTGGTGGGGCTGGGATTGCCGCTGTGCAACACCGCGCTGCGTGCCTGGCTGGAATGGCAGGGCGCTACAGACGGCAAAGCGTTCCAGTATGTTTCGTATTATCGAACCGGGCTGGGGGCTTTGCCCAACCTGCTGGCAGCGGTGGCGCTCTTTTCACTGTTCCAGTCTTTGCAGCTGGGCAGCCGCCGTTGGATCAATGCCTTGGCAGGGACTACGCTGGGGGTATATATTCTGCATCAGGTGCCGGCGTTCCGGGATTTTTTGTGGAACGGCATTTTCCAGGCACAGGCACATCATGGGTCGGTGCCGTACACCTTGTTTGTAGTAGTGGCTACATTCCTGGGATGCGCTCTTATTGACGTACTGCGTACCAGACTGCTTATGCGTCCGCTGCAAAACAGTCATCCCTTCCGGATCCTGTGTGAAAAAGGGGATGCCCTGGCGGCAAAAATTCAGCCTTGTGATTAAATAGACCTCCTCCCGCTTATACTAAGAGTATGAGACGAGAGGAGGTCTTTTAAATGGAAGTGCACAGAGGGGAAGTGTTTTACGCGGATCTGAGCCCGGTTGTGGGCTCAGAACAGGGAGGCATCCGGCCGGTACTTATTATTCAGAATGAGATCGGCAACCGCCACAGCCCTACCGTGATTGCAGCGGCCATCACCAGCCGCCAGGATAAAAACCGGCTGCCCACCCATATCAGCGTACGGGCCGACCGCTGCGGTCTTGCCAAGGACAGCATCGTGCTGACGGAACAAATCCGCACACTGGACAAACGCCGCCTGCGGGAACGGGCTGGACGGATCCCGCCGGACGATATGCGCCGCGTGGATGAAGCTCTGGGCGTTTCCATGGGCTTGGAAAGCCAGAACACCCACGACGACGGCGGATACTTTTGACAAATACAAAAATCCCTCCGGATATTGTCCGGAGGGATTGCTGTTTATGAAAGAAAATCAGAAGGCCACTTTCTTGGCAATGTAGTCCTTCAGCTCGCTGATGGGCAGGCGGATCTGCTCCATGGTGTCACGGTCACGGACGGTGACGCAGTTGTCGGCTTCCACCTTGTCATCGCCCACGGTCTGGAAGTCCACGGTGATGCACAGCGGGGTGCCGATCTCGTCCTGGCGGCGGTAACGCTTGCCGATGGAACCGGCGTCGTCGTAATCCACCATAAAGTCTTTGGCCAGTTCGTTGCGGATCTCCATGGCCTTGTCGCCCAGCTTCTTGGACAGGGGCAGCACGGCGCACTTGAACGGTGCCAGGAAGGGATGCAGCCGCAGCACGGTACGGACATCCTCCTTGCCCTTGGCATCCACCAGATGCTCTTCGTCGTAAGCCTCGCACAGGAAGGCCAGCGCCACACGGTCACAGCCCAGAGAAGGCTCGATGACGTAGGGGATGTAGTGCTCGTTGGTTTCGGGATCGAAATACTCCAGGCTCTTGCCGGAAGCCTCCTGATGGCGGCTCAGGTCGTAGTTGGTACGGTCGGCAATGCCCCACAGCTCGCCCCAGTCGGTGAACGGGAAGGCGTACTCGATGTCGGTGGTGGCACGGGAGTAGAAGGCCAGCTCTGCGGGCTCATGGTCACGCAGGCGCAGGTTCTCTTCTTTGATGCCCAGGCTCAGCAGCCAGTTCTTGCAGTAGTCTTTCCAGTAGGCAAACCACTCCAGGTCGGTGTCCGGCTTGCAGAAGAACTCACATTCCATCTGCTCGAACTCGCGGGTGCGGAAGGTGAAGTTGCCCGGGGTGATCTCGTTGCGGAAGGCTTTGCCCACCTGGCAGACACCGAAAGGCAGCTTGCGGCGGGTGGTGCGCTGAATATTGGCAAAGTTGACAAAGATGCCCTGGGCCGTTTCGGGGCGCAGATAGCAGGTGGAGGAAGAATCCTCGGTAACGCCGATGGCGGTCTTGAACATCAGGTTGAACTTGCGGATGGGGGTGAAGTCATGTTTGCCGCAGACCGGGCAGACTACTTCCTCATGGCTGGCGATGAAAGCGTCCATCTCGTCAAAGGTCATGGCGTCCACATCTACGTTTTTGCCCTGTTCACAGTCGGCAATCAGCTTGTCGGCACGGTGACGGCTCTTGCAGGCACGGCAGTCCAGCAGCGGGTCCGAGAAGCTGGCCACATGGCCGGTGGTCACCCAGGTCTGCGGGTTCATCAGGATGGCTGCATCCAGACCCACATTGTAGGGGCTTTCCTGCACAAATTTCTTCAGCCAGGCTTTTTTGACGTTGTTTTTGAATTCCACACCCAGCGGGCCGTAGTCCCAGCTGTTGGCCAGACCGCCGTAAATCTCACTGCCGGGGTAGATGAAACCACGGTTTTTGCACAGGTTGACGATCATGTCCAGGGTCTTTTCACTGTTCTTCATTTGCTTTTTACTCCTTCCGCATGGCTGGCTGCCACACAAAGTGATTTATTGCGCCGCACATAGTGGGCGCAATATGGGTATTATAGCATAGGCGGTTTGTGCATACAAGCAAAACGCGAAAAAACTGCGGCAGAATCACATTATACCAAATGCCGGGCAATTTGCAGGGCAATCTTCGGCCAGACTTCGGCGGAAAAGCTCTCCTCGTGATTCAATCGTGCCAGTTCTGCCTGTACGCGGGGAATCTTGCGGGCAGGTATGCCCAGCTTTGCCAGCTGCTTGATAGTCAGGGGACTTTTCCCGCTGCTTTTTTGCAGCCGGGACACCGCCAGGGGATCAATGCTCCATATCAATCTTGCCATTTTCTCATCTCCCGATGGGCAAAATACCAGAATTGTGGAAATCTTTTCTTCTATTATACTAAAAATTTAGGAAAAGTGTTTATTTTGTAGAGAAAAAATATTATAATTATAATAAACTGTATGAGATAGTATACCGCGCCCGCAGGGCACGGCCATTTTTTGAGGTGAAGACCCATGGTATTTAGTATATTTGATCCGAAATTGCTGGAAGGCGTCAAGACCGTACATTTCATCGGCTGCGGTGGTTCCGGCACCTATCCGCTGATCCAGATTCTGCACAGCCGCGGTTTTGCCATCACCGGTTCCGATGTGGAAGAAACCAAGAATACCGAGGCAGAGCGTGCCCTGGGCGTGAAAGTGACCATCGGTCACGATGCGGCCAATCTGGGGGATGCTGATCTGGTGGTTTACAGCGCAGCCATTCATGACGACAACCCCGAACTGAAAGCCGCCAAAGCGCGCGGCATCAAGGCGGTGGAGCGCAGTGTCCTGCTGGGCTATGTTACCCGTATGCACCCCCAGAGCGTAGGTGTGGCCGGTACCCACGGCAAAACCACGACCACCGGCATGATCACCACCATGCTGGAACTGGCAGGTCGTGATCCTGCTGCAGTCATTGGCGGCAAACTGCCCCTGATCGGCGGCTATGGCAAGGCGGGCAGCGGTCAGAACGCGGTCATTGAAGCTTGCGAATATCACGAGACCTTCCTGTACCTGACCTGCGCGGTGGGTGTTATCCTGAACATCGACAACGACCATCTGGAATATTACGGCACCATGGGCCAGCTCAAACTGGCGTTCCAGAAGTTTGCGCTTCTGTCCCGCACGGTGGTGTTCAATATGGATGACCACAACACCGTGGATGTTATGAACTCCATCGATCGCCCGGTGCTCAGCTTCGGCATCACCGAGGAAGCTCGTTTCCGCGCTGTGAACATTGCGGAGTATAAACCCGGTTTCTATGAGTTCGATGTTATCGAACTGGGCGAGCACTTTGCCCATATCCGTCTGGGTGTGCCCGGATATCACAATATTTATAATGCGCTGGCCATGTGCTGCTGTGTCCGTCCGCTGGGCCTCAAGCCGGAAGATGCCGTCCGTGCGGCAGAGGAGTTCCACGGCACCGGCCGCCGTTTTGAAATCAAGGGCGAGTGCAACGGCGCCGTCATTGTAGATGACTACGCCCATCATCCCACCGAACTGGCTGCCACCATGAAAACGGCCAAGGGGCTGGGCTACAACCGTGTGATTGCTGTGCATCAGCCGTTCACCTACAGCCGCACCAAAATGCTGATGGATGATTTTGCTGATGTTCTGCGTCAGGCCGACCAGGTGGTACTGCTGCCGGTCATGGGTGGCCGTGAGGCAGATGACGGCTCGGTCAAATCGGAACAGCTGGCTGCCAAGATTCCCGGCAGCGTTGTGGTCGACGGCCTGGAAGGCGCAGCCAACTGGGTCAAACAGAACGCCGGAAAGGGCGATCTGGTGGTCTGCATGAGCTGCGGCGACCTGTACAAGGCAGCCGATATGATGGTGGGCCAATAACCTTAATACTATAAATAATAAAAGCGGGCGGCCCGGTGGGCGGCCCGCTTTTTTGGGGATCACTACACATTTGCTTTCAAATGGTGTATACTAAGCAACAAATAAAGAAAAAGGAGCTTTCTTCTATGAACCAGCACTATCTGCAGCTGTATGCTGATTTTGTTGTCAAAGTGGGCGTCAATGTACGCCCGCGCCAGAACTTCATTGTGCGCTGCCCGGTCACCATGCCGGAATTCGCCCATGCCTGTGTCCGCGCCGGGTATGAAGCCGGTGCCAAGCAGGTCATCGTCCGTTGGGAGGACGATGTGCTTACCCGCCTGAACATGGAAATGGCCGGGGAAGAGGATCTTTGCGCCATGAAAC
This sequence comes from Gemmiger formicilis, assembly GCF_016901605.1. GTDB lineage: Bacteria > Bacillota > Clostridia > Oscillospirales > Ruminococcaceae > Gemmiger > Gemmiger formicilis_B. Next base: position 3,832 of record NZ_JACJKP010000106.1, on the reverse strand, counting down.
CCTACGAGCTGCGCAGCTATCTTGACTACGCCGAGGACCCGGACGGTTGCTGCACGCTGGCAATCCATGCCGAAAACCCCGAAGCTCTGGCCGGTCTGGATGCCGGCAAGGTCAACCGGGTGAACCTGGCCCGCCGCACCTTCCTGAAACCCTGGCAGGAGTACACTATGAATGACCGCGTACAGTGGTGCGTTGTGGCGGTGCCCGCGCCCGGTTGGGCTGCCAAAGTGTTCCCCGAACTGCCCGTGGAAGAAGCGGTCGAAAAGCTCTGGGAAGTAATTTTTGATGTTTGCCGCGTATCCACCGGGGACCCTGTCACGGCTTGGCGCGACCATGTGGCCAAGACCTCTGCCCGCCGTGATCAGCTCAACGCCTGGGATCTGGATCGGGTACACATCACCAGCAGCAACGGCACCGACCTGACGGTGGGCATTGCACAGGATGCCACCTGGGAAGGTGCTTCCAGCAAGTCGGAACGCGGCATTGAATTCATTGCCAATGTTCCTACCGAAGAAGTGTTCTGCGCGCCGGATCGCAACCGTGTGGACGGTATCGTCTATGGCACCAAGCCTTATGTGTACAATGGCCAGCTTATCGAGGGCTGGCATGTGACCTTCAAGGACGGCCAGGTGGTGGAGCATGGCGCCGAGAAGAACGCCCAGTTGCTGGCGGAACTGCTCTCCACTGACGAGAACGCCAACCGTATCGGTGAGATCGCTCTGGTACCGGCATCCAGCCCCATCAACCGCAGCGGGGTTCTCTTCTTCAACACGCTGTTTGACGAAAACGCCGCCTGCCATATTGCCTTTGGCGCCGGTTATCCCACCAACATCCGCGGCGGTGCGTCCATGACCCGCGCCCAGCTGATGGAAAAGGGCTTGAACGATTCTGCCATCCATGAGGATGTCATGATCGGTGCCCCGGATACCCATGTGACCGGCATCACCAAGAGCGGTGAGGAAGTTACCATTTTTGTGGATGGCGAATGGGCTTTCTGATTTCTGAATAAAAACAAATATCCCGGACGGTTCAACCCGTCCGGGACTTTTTTATCAGGCCGAAGCGGCAAAGATTTCCGCAAAGCGTGGCGCCAGCCGGTCAAAATTCTGTGTGCCGTCGGGATCGATCCACAGAACGGACAGGATGCGGCCGCCCTGCACCAGAATCAGCTGCCGGAATACGCCATCCTTTCCGCTGTAGCCATAGGCAGTGTCCATTCCCGGCAGGTCCGGCAGCATCTGAGGCTCATCCGCCAAAATGGAACGCTCCTTGTGCAAATCGTTTACCAGCAATTGTGCCAGCCAGGGGGCCCGGGTGTCAAAGTATTGCACGGTGAGGGAGGTGTCCCAGGGTGGCTCCGTACCTTGTAGGATGACACCGCTTTCGCGGTATTCCAGAATGGTAGGTGCCAGCAGGGAACTGCGCACCTCCAGCGTATTATAACTGCCCTCGTCTTGCACCAGCGTACCATCGGTCAAATCCTGTAAGGTGGCGAAGGGGAGTGGCCCCTGGTAGTTTTTGGTGGGCTCACTGGCGCCGGTCTGCACCAAGATCGAGAATCCCACCAGAATCGCCAGGAAAAACGAGCAGGTGGTAACCCCTCGGCTGATTCGGTATACCCAGGCGGTGGGATGCCAGTTTTTCCGATGATCCGGCACGTATCCACCACGCAGACGTCGGCTGAACCTGAGGATATTATACAAATCTCGAAATGCCAAAAACAGGGCTCCGAAGAAGTACAGGTACATGCAGCAGGAGAGAAGCGGCATTTCCACAAAAAGACGGGCCAGCCGTCCTTGACCGTTCAAGGCGAACTGCACCACCAGAACAGCGATTCCTCCAATCAATGCCCACCAGGCGGATTTGCGCGCCATTTTCAGGCTCAAAGCCTGCACAGCTGGGTCGGTATGCAGTTCGGGCGCCTGGGGGTTCCGGCAGGCATATAGAAAAAACTCCTGCTGAGAACAGATGAACTCCCAGCCATATTCGGCGTAGAGTGCTTTCTCGGCAGAGAGCGGCTCTGACGGAACAACGTCCAGCCAGCCGCCTTTCAGCCGGGCGGCTGTCAGCCGATAACGCACGGTTTGGGGCAGACCGCGATGAAACCGGGCCAGCGTCCGCCCCAGCGCTTCCACAAACAGGCCCTGGGCGGCCATATCGGTCAGCCAGCTTTCGCAGGCTTCCACGTCATAACACGGGCAGGGGACCAGACGGTAAACAGTTTCCTTGTTGAGAAGTTTCATCCCGCACATCTCCTTTCGTCAGGCTGGCCGGAGCGGTGATTTCGGCGCGGGCGGCATCCTCCAGGCAGCGCTGCAGCCGGGCCCGTTCTCCGTCATAAGCGGCTTTCCCGGCAGCTGTCAGGTGATAATAACGCTTGCAGCCTACGGTTCCTGCTTCCGTCAAAAAACCTTCCTTCTCAAAACGGGCCAGCAGTGTATACAGTGTGGCGGGTCCCAGGCGGACCGCGCCTCCGGAAATCTGCGCTGCGTAGGCGGAAATTTCAGCGCCGCAGGCATCCCCGCGGGCCAGCGCCATCAACAGATAGAACATAGACTCTGTCAGATTTTCCATTGCCTGTTTGGGCATGGGCAAACACCTCGTATAACGATATCGTTTTATGATATTGTATAACGATATCGTTACAATGTCAACATTTTGGTCCGCATTTTGCAAAAAAATACCTTATAAAGGCTTTTTCCCGGCTGGTTTTTCGGCGGTGGGGGTTGCAATTTCCGTAAGGGTGTGGTATATTTTTACTGTTCGATGATGATTTATTGGAAAGTGGGCCGTCAAGGTCCGCTTTCTTTTTATGATAGGGAAGAATAAGGAGCGTTTGGATGGCAAAACAGCAAAACAGCGGCGGCGCGGCCAAAGCAGTCGAAACATTGGTGCGCCCCACGGTGGAAGGCATGGGCCTGCGCCTGTGGGATGTCCGATTTGAGAAGGAAGGGCCCGACTGGTTCCTGCGCGTGCTGATCGACCGTGACGAACCCTTGGATACCGATACCTGCGAGGCAGTGTCCCGAGCAATCGACCCGTTGCTGGATGAGGCAGACCCCATTGACCAGAGTTATTATCTGGAAGTGGGCAGCCCCGGTCTGGGCCGCCGCCTGACGCGCCCCGAACATTATGAGGCCCTGCGCGGCCAGAAATGTGCCGCCCACTTGATCCGCCCCGACGAAGCCGGACGCCGCGACGTGGCCGGCATACTGCAGGGGCTGGATGCCGACGGGAACGTGACCCTGACCGATGGGGAAGAAACCTATACCTTCCCCGTCAAAGCGGCGGGGTACGTCAAGTTGTGTGACGATGAAGATCTGTTTGGCTGAATGCCAAGTTCTGGATTTGTGTACTGAAACCTATATTGGGAGGAAACCGTAAAAATGGCTACTGCTAACAACGAATTCTTTGACGCTCTGGCTGCCCTCGAAAAAGAGCGCGGCTTGCCGGAAGATTACCTGATCGACAAGATCAAGGCGGCCATTGTGATCGCTGTCAAGAAGGACTATGAGGTTGAGGACGAGAACGTGGTCGTGGATATCGACCCCGAGATCGGTGCGTTCCGTGCCAGCCTTCTGCGCGAGATCGTCGAGGAAGTGGAGAACCCCCACACCCAGGTCAGTCTGGAGGATGCTCAGAAGGTCCGCAAGAGCTACCGGGTAGGTCAGCGCATGATCACCCAGCTCAAAACGAAGGAATTCGGTCGCATCGCTGCCCAGACGGCCAAGCACGTGATCCGTCAGGGCCTGCGGGAAGGCGAACGCAATCTGCAGTGCAGCGAGATGCAGTCCCGTGCTCATGAGCTTGTTGTGGCTACGGTGGTTTCCAT
>NZ_JACJKP010001043.1 GCF_016901605.1 Gemmiger formicilis | reverse complement strand
AATCTCCAGCGACTGGCGGTGCAGCGTAGCCCCTTTGTCCAGAATGCCGATGACCCACTGGGTAAAGCCGCTGACCGCCGTGAAATACAGAAGGAACTGGGAGGCGGGCAGACCCAGCGGCTGATGCTGGCCCGGGCCCTTTATAAAAACGGGCCCATTCTCGCCCTGGACGAACCCACCGCGGCCCTGGACCCCCTGGCCGAGGACGATATCTAC
>NZ_JACJKP010001042.1 GCF_016901605.1 Gemmiger formicilis | reverse complement strand
TGGAATTTTACAAAATGATCCGGGCTTCCGGCCGTGTGCCCCACAGTGACCACCTGATGGTCACCCGGGAAACCGCGCCGCCGCATCTGGCACAGCGCCTGGAACTGCCGCCGGATGGCCGGGCTGCCGGTCACGGCGTGTACATGGGCCAGGGTTTTGGTCACTTCCTGGTGGCAGACATTTGCCACAATCTCAAAAATAGATTTGGTAAAATCC
>NZ_JACJKP010001041.1 GCF_016901605.1 Gemmiger formicilis | reverse complement strand
CGATTCCCAGTCGGCGGCAAATAGAAAGTGCTACCGGCTTTTGGTCACCTGTAAGGACCTTTACTTTTACATGAAGTGCCTGCAGCTTTCCGATAGCACTGGCAGCGCTTTGCCGTGCTGCAGAAATGCCGGGGCAGGAACAGTATTATCTTGACCTGGAAAGGCTCTGTCCCAAACTGGACGAGCGTCCGTTTGACTACACACGGGGGTTCAGCA
>NZ_JACJKP010001040.1 GCF_016901605.1 Gemmiger formicilis | reverse complement strand
CCAGTCCTCCCGCCGGGTACAGGTCAGCATGGGGCACTGTACGTTGCAGCCCATGGTAATGACCACATCCACCGGCGGCAGTTCCGCCAGCAGTTTGCTGCGCTGGGCGGCGGCTGTGCCAATTGCCACGCGCTGGAGGACGCGGCCAAAGCGGCCCTGGGAGAACTGGGGCTGCCCCAGGAGGTAGGCCATATCACCGATTTTGCCCAGATCGCG
>NZ_JACJKP010001039.1 GCF_016901605.1 Gemmiger formicilis | reverse complement strand
TTGTGGCCGTCGGTGTGCAACCCGGGCAGGCAAACGAACAAGGCTCCCGGCGTTACGGCCCGGGAATCATAACAAAGGTCCCGGATTTCGGTGCGGGCGTCGCCCTGCAGCACACCACCCCCGAAAGCTGTGACCTGCAGCGGCTTTTGCGGCAGATGGTCGATGCCGGGTGTGATGCCTGCGTGATGGAAGTATCCAGTCTGGGGCTGAAGATGG
>NZ_JACJKP010001038.1 GCF_016901605.1 Gemmiger formicilis | reverse complement strand
AGCAGAAGCACCAGACTGACGCCCAGCAAAATATGGCCGATTCCGGCAATGCCCGAAATGGCGGCACTCATACCGGAGGAAAGGGCCGTACCCAGCACCTGGGCGATGCCACGTTTATTTTCTGCGTATTTTACGATCTGCCTTGGCTATTGCAGCGCAATAGAGGCAGGAATCCTGATGCACGGTCCGCAGTTTTCCGCAGCTGCTGCACCGGTAC
>NZ_JACJKP010001037.1 GCF_016901605.1 Gemmiger formicilis | reverse complement strand
TAAAAGCGGTGGTAGGCAGCACGGCGTTTGTCCTTGTCACGCAGGCGCTGTTCCGGGGATTCGGCCCGTTCGCCGTATTCCTGCACAATACGCCGGGCACGGAACTGGGCATCGGCGTGGATAAATACCCGCAGGCAATCAGCTTTGTCCCGCAGAATGTAATCGGCACAGCGGCCCACAATTACGCAAGGCCCCTGACCGGCCAGCCGGCTGATGA
>NZ_JACJKP010001036.1 GCF_016901605.1 Gemmiger formicilis | reverse complement strand
CAGGCCCAAAGCGATGATCCGGCGGCAGCCATCGGCGGTTCCTCCCAGGCTCCCCAAAGCAGCGGCGCCATTACCATCAACGGCGGCACCGTCACCGCCATCACCACAGGCAGCTCCAGCTGCTCTGGGCGGAGGTGTCCGAGATGGTGTCGGCGTAAATCCGGGCGCTGCCGTTGGTGCCGGTGGAAAACGTGCCGTAAATATCGCAGCTGCCGTT
>NZ_JACJKP010001035.1 GCF_016901605.1 Gemmiger formicilis | reverse complement strand
CATAGGCGTTCAGCAGTTCCAAAAAAGCCGCTGTATCGCCGTGAAAAGAAAAACCGATGCGACCGATGGCCCCTGCCGACTTTTTCTCCTCAATCCATTCCCGCACACCCAGGCAGGGCGTAAGGGACTGGAAGCAGCGGCTGCCAAGGGGATTCCGGTGATCATTATGGAACCCCTGCGGGGCGGGCGGCTGATCACCGGATTGTCTGCCGAAGCA
>NZ_JACJKP010001034.1 GCF_016901605.1 Gemmiger formicilis | reverse complement strand
GTATGATTATTCTGGTGTGAATTATTTCCCGGGAAATTCAGAATGTGGTTTCTCGGTTTTGCTCTTCCGAAAATGGGAAGGCGTACAGCCTTTCAGCTCGATAAATTTGCAAAGCTATAATTTTCAGGGGTTTTTACTAGAATTTGTCGGTTGTGTAAAACATTTTTAGTATATATACTTAAATCGGAAAAGCCTGCAAGGGGCGAAAAATCTATTT
>NZ_JACJKP010000105.1 GCF_016901605.1 Gemmiger formicilis | reverse complement strand
CGTGTAATCGCCGAGCTTCACCGTTTCACCGCTCTCAAACTGAACGGCAAAATCGCCCTTGGGCAGATGGTGGAACCCGTAAGCGCCGGTGCCTCTGGTGTTATCGCTGGTTTCTCCCGTCAGTACGTTGATCTGCTTGCCGGTTTCCACCGAAACGGTCTTCCCATTGAGCAGGTACGGAGCATAGGTTCCATCCCCGCCTTTCTGCAACAGGGTGACTTTTACGCCATCCATTAAGGTTTCCCCGGATTCCCGCAGGCCGTCCTTGTCGGCATCCAGCCATACCACGCCTTCCAGCAGGCGGTTGACAATGTAGGTTCGGGCGTTGCTCTCCATATCGCCGCTGCCGAAGCTGTTTACCAAAAACTCGCCCGGCTTGCCGTCCGGCACATCGAAGGTGATGTGCATTTTCAGAGTGCTGTTCGGTGTCAATTTTCCCACGGCGGCCACCGCCACGATCACATGGGTCACATCGGGCAGCTCCACCGCTCCGGTATCCGGGTCTATCTTCATCTCCGTCCAGCCATTTGCCTCTGTGAAATCGGTGGCTTCGTAATCCCCGGCCGTTGTATTCCGCTTACTGGTGTCGGTGGTATAGTACAGCTTGAAACCGCTGATAAGTTCCTTGCTCTGGACAGTCAGCTCCGATACCACCACCTGCCCGGTGATCTGCGTCCCTCTGCCGTCCTCGTTATGGGGCAGGAAGTCAATGTCCACCACATCCATGGAATTGCTGGAATTGTTGCCGTGGTGGATGGTAAAGCCCATTTCTTCCCCAACCTCCACGATCTTCTGGTCGGAGGTCTTGGAGAAGCTCACGCCACGGTTCTTGCTGATGATGATACTCTTCTCGGCATAGTTGCCGTTGGTGGCGACAAAATCCCGGATCTGTTCATCATCGCTCCAGATTTTGACCGAGTTTAGAAGCTGCTGCTGGTTTACCACGTCGGTTTCCTCATTGCCGGGCGTACCAATGGTGCAGGAATAGTAAATCGGTTCAAGCTGGGTCACTTCATCCGCCGTGATCGTGACATTCTCCAGCGTAAAGAGGAGCGTGGTGGTGCCATCGTCATTGTTCTTGATCTCAGGAAGCAGCTTCGTTCCGCCGGTGACGGTTCCAGCCTTTCCGCCGCCGTTGGAGGTGTAGGTGCCACCATAGAAGGCAGAGTTCAGAATGTACTCCAATCCCGCAGGCAGGGTGTCCTCGATGTAGACGGTTGTAGTCGTGCTTGTCCCTTCGGTAGTGGATTCGCCCTGTGAGCGGATCGCTGTGGGGTAGAGGACATAGTCCACCTCCCGCTGGCTGGTGTCCATATCGTAGGTCAGTTTTTTTCCACCTTCCCCGGTGCCGGGCTGGTTGGGGCTTTTGGTGATCTGGGTGGCGTAGTCTACCACGAGGCAAGAGTCGCCTGCATTCGCACCTGCCGTACCCGTTACATAGCCATTCTCGTCATACTGAGATTTGGTGTAATTTTTCAGAGCATCCGAGGATTCATAATCAATTTTCGTCGATGGGGCAGGATAGTCACTGTTATATTTAAGAGGAGTCGTCTTACCCGCCCGGCTGGGGAAGCCGTTTTGCACATAGAGAAGGTAATCTTCCTCCGTCAAATCCGCTTCCTCTTTTTTACACCATTCTGCCGCTGCCGCCTTTATATCGTTGCGGTTCCAAGCCACCCCGGAATGGGTAATCATAAATGTATTACCGTCTAAAGCACTGTTATCTTTGGATTTTCCTAAGATTCTTAAACCAGTGCTGTCATTTCCCTCTCTAAATAATCTACGTGATTCTAAGAGAACCGCAACACAGGTGTATCCCTGCTCCTTTAGCTCGTCCAAAGAGGAAAAGAAAATCAAATCATCCGCGGTTGCCTGCATCATCTCTGTGTCATAGCCCGCTTCGTTCGGTTGCCGGTTATTGTGATTCCAGCCATTTTTGTCTGGTTTTGCACCATAAAGAACAGTACTACTACTGTCATAGGTTATTACTCTTTCTGGTTCAAAAAATGAGTCATCAAATTTCAGTAGGTAATCCGCTGCGATAATTCTGGCTTGACCTTCTGCATCATTCTGACCGAGGCGCCCATATAGGCCCAAAGAATCGCCTCTTAAAATCCAATCCTTTCCATTACCGCGACAACCTTCTGTTAAGGCCAGCGTTCCATTATCTGCCTGTTCTGTATTAGGAATATAGATAACGCTTAAACCGATAGTACCAGGTTTGGACAGATACGAAGTCTGTGTGGCTTGGTCATCTGTCTGAATCGCCTGATTTGTATTACCCTCAACCTTGTCTAATGGCGTTCCATTCTCGCCGGTCATTTGCAGATTCTTATCTTCCAAAGTAATCTGAAAGGTACCTGAATCATATTTATCTGCAATATAGTTCCCTTCACTGTCATAGAAAGGCTGCACTACCCAGATTTCTCCGGCGGAAAAACAGGCGGTCTGTATATCCCAATAACCGCCGATCGTGTTGGGATTGTAATATTGGTACGTTGTAGGAGAGTCTATAATATTGTTATAAGGCAGATGCTCTAAGTCCACCTTATAATCAGAAATGGTTACCTGTATCGTTCCTCCGTTTTGTGTTCCTTTCCATTGTCCCCCAGCGAAGCACCCCCATCGTTGACCATCTTCGACTTCGTTTGTTGGAGTATAGTAAACGCGTGGAACCGCAACCATACTGAGGCTTCGCTCATCCGTCTGCGTCACGTTACCGTTTTTGTTCCGCGATCTATTCCCATCTATGCTCCACAGGAGCGGGGCGTATGCATCATCGGGTGTGATCGTTTCGCCTTCATCAGTCCGGTAACTGCTTGTCAGCGACAGATCGAATGTGATAGGCGAGCCGTCAGGCAGTTCACATCCACGAAGACCATGCTGAGGGCTTTTGCCAGCAATCTGAATTACCGCACCAAAGGCCTGAATCCGTCCCTCTTTTGTACCGGCATTTTTATTCTGTGCTAAGCCATTTCCCGTGGAAAAATCAAAAGTTCCTACTGTCTGGTTCACGCCCGGGTGTCCATTTACAATTCGCACATTAAACCTCGGAGCGGAAGTGACGTTCACATCAGGCGCGTCGATGGTCTTGTATTCCTGCTCGACATGCTCCGCGCAGGAATGGCTGCTTCCGGTCACCAAACCTTCCTCCGGCTTCGGCACATCGTTGCCCTCCAGCCAGAAGGTGAATTGGGGCTTAACCGTATCACCCTGCGTCATTGCCAGCACACGGAGAGCGATGTTCAGCTCCTGATAGCTGTTTCCAATGGCGGCAGGGTTTCCATCACCCGGTTCCGCCAGGAAACTGCCCCGCAGCACCTGATAGGTCTTTCCATCGTGGATTTCTTCTGTTGTCTCAAATTTTCCTTCGGTCTTAGCGGTCATCCAGCCCATGGACTCAGTTTCAAACCGCACCACATCCCCGGTGCCTTCCACCACAAATTCATAATAAACAGTTCCTGTTTTATAGGCTGTGTAGGGGCCGCCATCACGCACCTGTGTTTTGAAAGCCGCCGTGTAGGTCACTACGTCAAAGGAGCGCACCGTATTGTTCAATGGGCCGCTGTCGTTTCCGGCGCTGTCGTCCTCATCCCAGGGCGCGGTGCCGGTGCGGATCGCCAGTTTGGACTCTGTCGTTTCGTCCTTTACCAGATAAGCGTCAGAAATATAGGCGTAGTCTCCATTCAGCCTGTCGCCAATCTCGCCAGAGGCATAAACCGGGAAGGTGAATTGTTTGGTCGCAAGGACTTTTTCCGGTTCCTGTCCTTCTTGCGTGTTTTCCAGTTCCACATAGGCTTCATAGGTCACGGTAAAGGCAACATTCTCATTTGAAGTAACCTTCAAAACCGGACTGTTCCATTCATACTCCGCATCTTCGGGATTGGCCTGCAAGTCTGTAATGCGGAGCTTGATCGGATTGCCGTTCTCGTCCTGCTCCGGCGTTACCGTTGCTTTTTCCAGCAGATTGTATTCCTGGCCTACATAGCCCACGGGATTGGTCAGGGTGATCTCAATATCATCTTCGGTCAGTTGAATAAGGTTATTCTGCATTCCACTGCAAATTGGGCAGACATACTCGCATGGGTGGCCCTCCACAGCCTCCACATATCCGCAAGTGTCATCATGCTCCCCATTGGCGTGGGGGCAGATTAAAACAAGCTCATTTTCTCCGCTGTCCTGCACAGGTTCTTCCGCAGCCAGATAGCCGCAGCTTTCATCATGGACATGGGTGCAGGGCGTTCCTTCTGTCCCTTCGGAATATCCGCACTCGCTGTCGTGTTCGTGCTGGCAGACATTCTTTTGGGTGATGCAGCCGCTTTCCTCGCTGCACTCATGATTGCAGACCAGTTCCCGCTCCTTAGAGTCGGACGAGGTAGCGGTGCTGTCGGATACGCTGCTTTCTTCATAACAGTCATCCGTATGTTTATGCACACACTCCGTTACCCACTCAAAGCATTCTTCCGTATGCTCATGGGTACAGGGCGTCCCCTCGGTGGGGGCCGAATAGCCACAGCTTTCGTCGTGGACATGGCTGCATACAGGTTCCACGGACTCGGACTCTGCGGGAACTGCCGCATAGCAGTCCTCTGTATGCTCATGCTGGCAGGGGCTGCCTTCCACAGCTTCCACATACCCGCAGTCCTCGGTATGTTCCAGGTGATGTTCACAAAGCCCGCCTGTATAGGCCGGTGTTTCTTCTGCCGGTTCTTCCGCAGCAGCAACCGTCATCGCCGTAGAAGGGAAGATCATGCACAGGCAGAGAACCACCGCAAGCCATCGCTTTGCCATTGTTCTGGTTTTATGTTTCATAGCTTCCTCCTGTTTCTTGTCGTACTCGGTAATTTTTCAGGTAGTCAGCCACCTGCTCCGGGCTTTCAAACGAAAGGGATTCTTCCGTAGTCTTTCCAATGAGTTACCTCCCTTCGCAAAAAAGAAACAACCGGCAGATCACCGGTTGCATCGTTTCAATACACACCGGCTGCCATCAGAATATATCTGTAAGGCCCATGGCTTTTGCGTCACCGGCTTTCGCCGGTTTTGCCCTGACCGAAAAAGCAGAGAATTTCGGTCGTTCCTTTATACATATTTTACAGGGTGTTTCAGCGGATTTATGAGCCGTACAAGATGAAATGACCGCTAAAACAAACTTTGATCTATTATACACCGTCTGAAAGGAAATGTCTACCTTTTCCTGTCACAAAATCAGGCATTTTGCTCGTGTACCCAGCGAAGAAAGGTGTCCTGGGCGATATGAAGCTCCTTTGCGGCCTGCCGGGAGCTGATTTCTTTTCGTTCCCATCGTTCTTTCAGATGAAAAAATCCCTCCGGCACCGGTTTTCGTGGCCGCCCAAACTGTACGCCCCGCAGCTTCGCGGCGGCGATGCCCTCCATCTGACGCTGGCGGATGTTCTCCCGCTCGGTCTGCGCCACATAGGAGAGAATCTGCAAAACCAGATCGGCCACGAAGGTTCCGGTCAGATCCCTGCCGGTCTGCCGGGTATCCAGAAGCGGCATATCTAACACCACGATGTCGGCCTGTTTTTCCTTTGTGATGATCCGCCACTGGTTTAAGATTTCCTCGTAGTTGCGGCCCAGGCGGTCGATGGACTTAATCACCAGAATGTCGCCCCGTTTCAGCTTCCGCAGGAGCCTTTTGTACTGCGGGCGGTTAAAATCCTTCCCGCTGAGCTTGTCCATGAAGATCTTGTCATCCTGCACATGAAAATCCCGCAGGGCTATGAGCTGGCGTTCCTCGCATTGTTCTTTGGTGGATACTCGTATATATCCATAAATCGTTGATTCCATCAATCGTTCCTCCTTTGGTTCTTAGTGTTTCCACAAGAAATATTTTAATCGGAGGGTGATTTCAGGCCGAATTTACTGAACAAGAAAAGCGAAAAAAGGACTGCCCTTCGGTGATAGAAGGCAGCGCAGCCGGTTCCGGATCGTCCTTTTCCGGTTTCTGTTTCAGGGTGGAGAGGAAGGCTTGCTCCACAGCCTTCCATCCGGGGCTTGTCACCACGCGGCCCTTTGCAGAAAAGGAAGCGCCGCCGCAAGGCTGCGTTCCGTCTTACACAGGCTGGCTTTGGAGAGCAGCATATCGGAAAATTCCTTGCGGATGGGGGTCAAAGCTGTCGCCGGTGGGTGAAATCCGCAGGATTTTCCGGTATTCCACCATATCCGGATAATAGCTTCATCACTCCTTTGCTGTGGATTTGTTACGCAGTAGAACAGCGATTTTGAGGGTTTAGGGATAAAGCCCTTACCGCGTGAGAAACGCGCCCGCAAAGCCGCTTGTATCAAGGCTTTTTCTGCCCCTACTGCGTAACATAAGGGCATAAAAAAGTCGCAGACTGTTTCAAAATCTGCGGTTTCGCCTAAAAGAAAAGGACACCGGTTGCACGATGTCCTTTTCAGTCAACTATTTAGTTTTTTGTGTTCCCACACTCCATATCAATAACTACCGAAACCGTGATATAGTCCTCAATACGCTTATTGCGGAATTTATCACCCTCTGCGTCAAACACCACATGGCGGGAAAAGTGCCTAAATCTAAGGATTTCTACAAGGTTTCTCTTTGTAGCAACACTATTGTCTCAACTTGTTCTTCATTGTCCAAACTGATGCTCATATCTTCCACAATGATAGGCAGCTTAAATTTGATGGATTTCAGCCACTGTCCATTAGGTTGCCGCTCCGGGTAAATCTGTATCTCCGAGATCAGCGCCTCGATCAGCTGACGCCGCTCCACATCGTTCATCACGCCGTACAGTTTCTCAAAATAGATCAGAACTTTATAGATATTGTCGCCGGTCAGCTTTTCTGCTTCAATGGCCTGCTTTTTAGCTCTGGCAGCAATCAGCGACGATTCTGTATCTTCAATCTTATCATACATCCTGTAAAGGCGGTCATCAAGATCAGCCTTGCGCCGCACATAGTGCCGGTCATCCGGGTCGAGAGAGTCAATTTCTTCTGCCAGCTTTGATTTGATGGAATAGTGCTGGCGAAGCTGCTTTTCGTAATTTGCAATCTCCTGGTCAATGGCGGCAGTATCCACCTTCATGTTGATTTTTTCCTGCATCATGGCAGCAAACTTCGGATTGCTCACTAGCTTTACAATGACTTCTGCTACAGCATCGTCCAGCAGTTCTTCCCGAATCTGTTTTTTATAGTCACATTTATGCCCGCGTATCATGGTACGGTGCTTGCAGCCGTAGTAGTAAAAATCCTTATACTTGGTGCCGTCCGCTTTGTGCTTGATGCTTTTGTTCCCATACATTCCTGCTCCGCAGACAGGGCACTTTACAATGCCGGAAAGAAGATGTACATGCTCGTCCTTCCCGCGGTTGACGTGTTCATACTTTTTTGCTTGTGCCAGCAGCTTCACCTGCGCCGCTTGCCAGACTTCTTCTGAAACAATCGCTTCATGCTGCCCGTCTGCAAGCAAATAGTTGTCCTGCTCCACCAGTTTATATTCGTTTCTTGTGCCACGAACTTTTTCCGTCTTGCGTCGGCCATAGGCGATTTTCCCGCAGTACACCGGATTTTTCAAAATCAAGCGAATCAAATGTGCGTCAAACAGAGGATTCTTCCCATTCTGCCGGGGGATTTTGCGGATGCCATGGTTCTCCAGATATTTAGCGATTCCGTTTGCACCAATATCCGTATGTACATACTGGTCATAGATGACGCGGATCGCCTCCGCTTCTTCCTCGTTGATAATCAGTTTCCCATCCACCAGCTGATACCCATAGGGGGCAAAGCCACCGTTCCAGCGGCCCTCCCTTGCTTTTTGGATACGGCCCTCCATGGTTTGGACACGGATATTTTCGCGCTCAATCTCCGCCACAGCAGACAGGACGGAGATCATCAATTTGCCCGCGTCTTTGGAAGAATCAATGCCATCCTCCACACATACCAGATTGACGCCAAAATCCTGCATGACCTGAAGGGAAGAAAGCACGTCCGCCGCATTTCTGCCGAAGCGGGACAATTTGAATACCAGAACATAGGACACGCCATCTTTTCCGGATTTGATGTCCTCCATCATCTGGCTGAATTGCGCCCGGCCTTCAATGGATTTTCCAGACTTTCCCGCGTCCTCATATTCACCGACGATCTCATAATCGTTATAGTCTGCGTAGGCTTTCATTTTGGCTTTCTGTGCATCCAGCGAATAGCCATCCACCTGCATAGCGGTGGAGACTCTGGTATAGGTGTAAACTTTTATCTTCTCTTTCTGCATCTTAATCTTCCTCATGTGGTGCCAATCGAAAAATTGGATTGGCTATTTTAACTTGGATTAGAAGTATCATCCTGCTTTTCCGCTTCCGTCTTGGCCGTTTTCCCCAACTGTTTGATGGTCTTCAGATATTCTTCCTCGACAGGGGAAAGGGTTTGTGCTTGATAACGTTTATATTCTGCTTTCGCTTTTTCCATCGCCTGTGCATGACTGATTTTCCCTGCATGGGTCAATACTTCTTCCCCAGTCGCCCGAAGAATGTTATCCAGCTGCTCCACATAATCACTCATATACATGGGCCGGTGACGAATGGCCTGCACCTCGGCAAAGTCGAAATAACCGGATACCATTTGATTCAGAACCCGCAGTTCTTCCTCCGTCAGATAATTCTTGGCAATCCCAATATCTTTTGCCGTGGGAAAATCGCCGGAAAAGGTGGTAAGCCCCATAAATGGCTTATCCGCATCGGCCCGCTCATAGATCACTTCCGCAGCCGTATGTCCATGCGCTGCATAATGAAGCTTGTTCTGCACCATTTTGAAAAACGCAACAGATTCCGCACTTCTGGGGTTATAGTCCACGCTGGTGGCGTACAAGTCCAACACTTGACGATACATGACTTTTTCCGAAGAACGAATGTCCCGAATCCGTTCCAGCAGTTCGCGCCAATAGTTGCCACCGCCCAAATTTTTTAGGCGCTCATCGTCCATCGTGAAGCCCTTGATCATATATTCTTTTAGGCGCTCAGTGGCCCACCGGCGAAACTGGGTGGCAATCAAAGATTTTACTCTGTACCCCAAAGAAATGATCATGTCCAGATTATAGAAAGGCAGCTCTCTGGTTACTTGCCGGTTGCCCTCCATTCGAACCTGTCGGAATTTCCGACAGGTTGAAGTCTCATCCAGTTCGCCTTCTTCATAGATGTGGCCGATATGCTCCACAATGTTGCTTCTGGACGTATGGAACAGTTCCGCCATCTGCTGCTGTGTCAGCCAAACGGTTTCGTCCACAAACCGGCATTCTACCTTTGTAAGTCCATCTTCCGCCTGATAAATTACAATCTCACCCTGGCCCTGATTTGGTCTCATTTTATCTTCCGCCATTTGTTCACGCTCCCATCTGATTCCGTTTTTATGTTCCAAGAGGACAGGGAGTAGACCAGCCCTCTTGTTTGGACATTTATATCACGTTAATTATATCATGCAGCAATTTTGCTTTCAACTGCTTTCTGCTTGGAATCAGAATCTTTTTTATCTACTTCGGCGTTGCCCATCCTATCACAAGGTGCTAAAGGAGTGGGCATATTCTCAATATCTAACTCCGAAGCATATTTCTCAATCAGGTTGGTCAACAGGTCTGCAAAACCGCTCCACTCATCTATCATAGGCATTTTCCCTTTCTTTTCTATGAGGCTGTTTGTAAAATTCCAATACTTCTGCCGGTATCTGCTCCAGAATCGCCACAGCACTGTCATAGTCGCGCCGCAGCTTGAGGTCTTCGATCTGCTTTAGGGTGCTGACCTTCTGCGCCGATGCAAGGGATTCTTCCAGCTCGGCATTTTTCGTTTTCAGCTTTTTGTTTTCGGATGCTGTTTTCGTAAAAGCTACGCCATATTTCCGTAGCAGTGTGTCCATCTTCTCCACGCTGGGAATATAGATATCCAGAATTTTGCAGATTTCCTCCGCCCGGCTTTTGGCGTTAAAGGGATTGATTCCAGTGAGCAGATCCTCCAGTTTGCTTTTCTGTTTGGTCAGTCTGGTCATCTCCTTAAATACGCGGGGCGGGATATGGTCGCGCCCGGTCAGGCTGGCGCTCTCGCCACGCTCCAAATCTGGAAACTTCTTGACCATGTGTTTCCAAAACTCATCCTGCCACCAGGTCAGCTTCTTTTTATTGCCCATGATGTCTTTGGCGCTGAGCCTGCCATCCTCCGTCAAAGGGACAAAACAAAGGTGCATATGGGGCGTTTTCTCGTCCATATGCACCACGGCGGATATAATTGTCTCTTTGGACTGATGCTGTTCCAGAAAGTGCAGAGCTTCCTCGAAAAATGCCCGAATTTCCGCCCGTTTCTTTCCCTTAAAGAACTCCGGGCTGGCTGTGAACAGCGTCTCGATCATACGGATACTGTCTTTCCGGGTACGGCATCCGGCAGCGGCAATTTGCCTCTCTGACTCGGCCCGGTACTTGCCGGGCGGTTTGACCAGATGGAAGTTGTACTTGCTTCGGCTGGTATCCACATCGGGATTACTGGCGTACTTTTCCTTTGTGCGCTCATTATGAGCCTCGATATTACCGATTTCCGGTCCTTTGTACTTTGCGAATCGCATAATCGCATATTGTGCTTTTTCCATGCTTAATCCCTCCGTTTCTGCCAAATAATGTCATATCCCAGCACATCGGCCAGCTCTACAGCCTCCCGATACCGCAGAGATTCCCGCTGCAATTTACCGGAAAGATTGGATACGCTATCGCTCCACCCGTATTCATCGTGCAACTGGTTAACGACTTCCTGCATGGTGTACCCGGCGCGGATGATCTGCGCCTTGATTTCGTTTCGGATATTTGATTTCATGGTAATCCTCCAAATTTTTTTGCCCATAAAAAGGACCGGCTGCGCTGGATAGCGTACCGGCTTCATGGGATGATAAGATTGTTATAGTTGCTGTTTTGCGATAGAAATGCTTCCCCGCGTATCATTGGTCAACGGCG
>NZ_JACJKP010001033.1 GCF_016901605.1 Gemmiger formicilis | reverse complement strand
GCCTGCGTGACAAGGACAAACGCCGTGCTGCCTACCACCGCTTTTACACCAACATGAAATGGGGCCACGCCCAGAACTACGACCTGACGCTGAACAGCGGTACACTGGGCATCGACAAGTGCGTGGAGATCATCCGGGACCTGTACTGAACCAGGGACCGCGGAACAGATTTGACACAAAACAAACTGTAAAAATATATAAAATTATACAAAATGTA
>NZ_JACJKP010001032.1 GCF_016901605.1 Gemmiger formicilis | reverse complement strand
CCTGTCTTGCCAAAGGAAGCGCGTCCATGGGGCGCAAACAGACCATTGTAAAAAATATCAATGCCATGCAGGGTTTTGGCAGTATGGATACCCTTTGTGTGGACAAGACAGGGACACTGACCGATGACACATTACAGCCGGAATATTATATGGATATTCTTGGCAACGAATGCCGCAAAACATTGGATTATGCATATCTGGCCAGTCGTTATCACAC
>NZ_JACJKP010001031.1 GCF_016901605.1 Gemmiger formicilis | reverse complement strand
GCACTTCCACTTTGGCCACACTGGCAATAGACGCCAGCGCTTCGCCCCGGAAGCCCAGTGTATGGATATGGCTCAGATCTTCTGCCGAAGCAATTTTACTAGTCGCATGGCGGAAATTCGCGTATTGGATAAACATACCGCAGAGCTTATTGCCGCCGGCGAGGTAGTCGAGCGACCGGCGTCGGTTGCCAAAGAGTTGTTGGAAAATGCCATTGAC
>NZ_JACJKP010001030.1 GCF_016901605.1 Gemmiger formicilis | reverse complement strand
AAAAGTGCAGGCATGTTGCCCTCCAAAATACTTCAAGGACGGGGGACTGCCTGTCTTTTTTGTATCATTGTTTCGCTGTTTAACGCGATTTCCTCTTCCGTTGAATTTGCAAAGGAAATAATCCACATCTTTATAGCCCACATCTTCGGCAATGCGGCCGATCTGCTTGTTTGTGTACAATAGCTGGCGGCACGCTTCGTTAATACGGTAAGAACAC
>NZ_JACJKP010001029.1 GCF_016901605.1 Gemmiger formicilis | reverse complement strand
CAGGCCCAAAGCGATGATCCGGCGGCAGCCATCGGCGGTTCCTCCCAGGCTCCCCAAAGCAGCGGCGCCATTACCATCAACGGCGGCACCGTCACCGCCATCACCACAGGCAGCGGTGCGGCCATCAGCGGCAGCAGCGTGACCATTCAGGGCGGTACCGTCACCGCCCAAAGCAACGGCAGCTGCGATATTTACGGCACGTTTTCCACCGGCACCA
>NZ_JACJKP010001028.1 GCF_016901605.1 Gemmiger formicilis | reverse complement strand
CGTTTGTAGTAACTGTCATGGTTGATGACACTCACTTCATTTACGCCAAAATGCTCCCGCAGACGCTCCGTCAGGGTACTTTTGCCGCTGCCGGTGCCGCCTGCGATGCCGATGTGCGTATTCTGCGCCGCATTGTCCGCGATGTTAAAGAGCGTGGACGTACGCTGGACAGCGTGGTGAGCCAATATCTGACCACCGTCAAGCCGATGCATGAGCA
>NZ_JACJKP010001027.1 GCF_016901605.1 Gemmiger formicilis | reverse complement strand
TTTGTACCCGATGCCTTGCTGGCCGAAACCACCGAAACAGTTGAAATCCTGACGAACCTGACTGGCTGTCGTACCCATCATGTGGGCCAATTCGCTGGAAGAGATTTTCTCTTTCCTTTTTGGATACAGGTTCCATGAAAACAACCCCTCTTTGCATGACATTTTGCCAGAAGTATACCCTGTTTCATTTTCCTTTATTCTTCTTTCCAGAGGGAGT
>NZ_JACJKP010001026.1 GCF_016901605.1 Gemmiger formicilis | reverse complement strand
CAACGCACGGTTCAGAATTCGTTTTTGCTGCGCAGCGTACAGTTTCTTTTCCGGCAATTGCACCGACGCAATCTCATCATATACACGTTTCATGGCCTTTACTCCTTTCCAAAATAAAGAAGGAGGAGAAAAATCATGCAGTTACATGAAGAAAAGGATTTGCTCCAAATTCTTCGGCGGGACCCGCAAATGGGGCTGGAGGAAATCCTCTCGCGGT
>NZ_JACJKP010001025.1 GCF_016901605.1 Gemmiger formicilis | reverse complement strand
CACGCAAGGTACAGGGCATACGCTGCAGCGAGGCCGGAACAAACTGGAACCGCCAGATCAGTCGCCACAGAATACACAATGGCAGAACACCTGCCACCAACGGGCTGCCCAACCTGCGGCATTGGGAGATAAAAATCCCGTACTAGGGATGTCTATGGTGCTGTGTGGACTGTTGCTGGCAGCCAGCGGAGCCTGGACGCTGCCGGCTGCCCGTTAC
>NZ_JACJKP010001024.1 GCF_016901605.1 Gemmiger formicilis | reverse complement strand
GCTTGGCGCGGCCATTCTCACCATTTTCTGCCGTGTACTTGCGCTTGTAGCGGAAGTCCATCAGCGTGGAAAGGTTGTCATCGGCCACAAAAATGATGTCACCGCCGCGACCGCAAGCGCTGCACGGTCAAGCAGTAAAAAAACCAGACGGGCGGGCCGGCATGGCCTGCCCGATTTTTGTTACAAACGGTGCCCGGCACCGCACGAGGTATACTAT
>NZ_JACJKP010000104.1 GCF_016901605.1 Gemmiger formicilis | reverse complement strand
CGGAACCGGCGGCGGTGGATACCAGGAAGGGGATAATGTAGGCGTAGAAGGCAATATCCCCGGCGGCCTGGCCCATAAAGAGAATGGCTACCGGATAGGCGCACAGCCCGCCCAGGATGGAGGTGCCGAACACCTCGGCAATCAGGGTCAGGGGCAGGTTGCGGGTACCGGCGTAGGCCAGGCCGCAAAGCAGGGCGCCGAACATGCTGCCGGGAAAGGCCATCAGGCTGCCCAGACCGGTCAGGTTGCGGATCAGGCTGGCGGCAAAAGCTACGCCGATGCCATACCACGGCCCCAGCAGTACGGCGCAGAGAATGTTGACCATGTGCTGGATGGGCGCGCACTTGCTGCCGAACATGGGGAAGGAAAACAGACTGCCGACAACGGCAATGGCACAAAAGATGCCGGCCAGGGCCAGCTTGTGAACGTTTTGATGTTTCATGACGATAACTCCTTTGCATGCGGCGGGAAAACAGCTGTACAGCGACACTTTCCCGCAAAATCACGGGCGGGGACCACCCCTGCCAACGGAAAATCGGTCGAGGCTTGCTGGCCTCCTCTCACGCCGGAACACGGCTTCCCATCGCTGTACAAACCAGACACAGGGCGCTCCCCCTCTGCCCGCCGCGGTGTCGTCCGCGGAGCGTTTTCACTTCCTTTCCCTTCAAAGACACAAAAAAATCGGGAGACGCCTGAAACGGCGCCTCCCGAAAAAAGTACAATCTCCCACGACTTCCTACGGCGGCATTATCCGCATCAGGTATAAGGGTCGAAGGTGATTCCTTCCTCTCAGCCTGTCCACACAAGCTCCCCCGGTTGTTCTGTTTGGTTGTTATTATAATCCCCTGCGGGGACTGCGTCAATGGATTTCGGCAAAAAAGTTCCCGTTACGCTTTGCCGCACTGCTCCTGCCAGAACTGCACCGCATGCCCCAGCCCGGCCTTGCAAGGGGCCGGGCTTTTGCGTTGTCCGGGCATTGACAAAGTGCGGCGGGTGTACTATCGTGAAAACAGAATTTTCCCTTTTCCCATCCTAAAAAGGAGATACCATGCTGCACATTGTACTTTGTGATGATGACGCTGCTTTTACTGCCGACCTGGCACAGCGGATCGAGGCGCTGCCGGCTTTTTCGCCGCGCAGTATGCGGGTGCGCTGCCTGACCGACCCGGCCGCCCTGCTGGCGGACGAGGAACCCTGCGACCTGCTGCTTCTGGATATTGACCTGGGGCAGTGCAACGGCATCGAGGTGGCCCGTACCCTGCGCCGTACCCGGCCCGATACCGTGCTGATCTTTGTGACGAACTATAAAGAGTACGCCCCCGAAGGCTACGAGGTCAACGCCTTTCGCTACCTGGCCAAAGGGGAACTGGACGGCAAGCTGGAAGCCTACTTTGAGGACGCCCTGGCCATCTGCTGCGCCCGCCGTCAGACGGTGGAACTGGTATGCGGCGGGGAACCGGTGGCGGTGCCTCTGCCCGCTTTAATGTATATCGAAAGCCGGGGCCGGGACCGGCATCTTCACCTGCAGGGGGGACCCCGCTCCCACCTGGTCACCCATACCACCCTGACCCAGCTGGAAGAACTGCTCCGTGATCAGGGGTTTTTGCGGCTGCACAAAAGCTACCTGGTGAATATGGCCTATCTGGATACGCTGCAAAGCACCGGTGCCCGGCTGACCGACGGTACGGCGCTGCCGGTGAGTACCCGCAGCTACCGTGTCAGCAAGCAGCGTTTCCTGGCCTGGAAAGGACGGCAGGTATGCTAGATATATGGAGTGACTTTCTTTCTCTGCTCAGTCTGGTGGCCGGTGTGGTGGGGAGCATCCTGATTTTTGAAAGCTTTTTCCACCGCCGGTGGGAACGGTCCATCCTGTGGTTGGCGCTCATTCTGGCGGCGGTGAACCAGCTTTCCAGCAAGTTTGCCTATATGGATCTTCATACCCGTACGGCTGCCGCGCTGGGCAGCTGCCTGTGCAATGCACTGATTGTGATGGTGTTCTACCGTGCCCGGTGGGACCGGGCTTTGTTTGTGTCGGTGGCGGGGTATGCGCTGTTCAGCGTACCCAACTACTGGATAGACTGGGGCGCCATGCAGCTGTTTGACCTGACCCATTTTCAGCTGATCTGGAACATCCCGCTGTATTCGGTGGTGTTTGTGATAAAGGCTATGTCCTGTTCCGCTATTGGTCTGGTGGTCTGGCTGCTGCACAAACCCCTGCCCGACAGCGATGCGGCGCCCCGGGTCTGGGTGCCGCTGGTCACCATCTTTCCCGTATTGACACTGGTGGCTTTTTATGCTGTTTACACCCGGGTCGAGCAGCAATGGGAGGGGGTGTTTCTGGTTTTGGATGTGGTGGATATAGCGGTTTTGCTGCTCTTTGACCGGCTGGAACGCAGTGCCATCGACCGGGAGGCTCTGGTAGCCGCCCGGGAACGGGCCCGTCTTCAGGACGAAAACCTGCAGGCCCTCAGTCAGGCGTACAGCGCCCAGCGCAAACTGACTCACGACTTCCGCGCCTGCCTGACCACCCTTTCCGGTATGCTGGAACAGGGGAATGTGGAACAGGCCCAGCGCTATCTGGAAGAACTGAAAATCCGCCAGACCGAACGTATTTTGCTGGTGAATACCCACAATGCGGCTATTGACGCCGTGCTCAACCAGAAAGGCTATGCCGCCCAGAAGCGGGGGCTGGATTTGCGGTTCCGGGTCAACGATCTTTCGGCGCTGCGTCTGGAACCGGTGGATGCAACGCTGGTGCTGGGCAACCTTCTGGACAATGCCATGGAAGCCTGCGCCGCTTTGCCGGAACGGGACCGCTGGGTGGAGGCAGAAATCCTCTACCACGCCAAGGGCAACCCGCCCAGTCTGTCGATCTCGGTGGTGAATCCCAGTCACCCGGTCCGGATGGAGAACGGACGGCCTGCCACCACCAAGCAGGACCCCATGCTCCACGGATTTGGCCTGCAGAATGTGGAGGAAATTCTGGAGCGGTACGGCGCCGAATACACCTGCTTTTACGAAAAAGGCCGCTTTGTGTTCAGTGCCGACTGGCCGGACCGGCCGCCGGAAAGCAAAGCTGAAAAAATCCCCCGTTCACGACACGTTTTGCCCCGTTCATGACAGTTTTGTGGAATTTCCGCCCCTGCCGGGGTATACTCAACCATAAGGCAAAGGAAACCGGGAACAGGCAGGCGGGTATGATACACTACAAAGATTTGATCATCGATACGGAGGAACAGCGGGTGTACCGCCAGGGGGAACAAGTACACATCACACAGACCGAATACCGCTTGCTGATGGTGCTGCTTAACGGGGCCGGGCGCGTTTACTCCCGGGCAGAACTGCTGCACCGGGTATGGGATGTGACCGCGCCCATCCAGACCCGCACGGTGGATATCCACATTGCAAGGCTGCGCCAGAAACTGGGCCTGCAGGGGGAGATCCGCTCGGTCATGCGCAAAGGCTACAGCCTTAAGCGCCGGTAACCTGCAAAGCGCTGTGAAAAAATAAGCTGCAGGTCTTGACAGGGGTTTGCAAAATTGCTATTCTATTCAAAGTTAGCTGCCGCTAATCGCCGGCGGCTTTTTTTGAGGCCTATCGTTAGTATATGCTAACTGCACGAGGAAACTTTGGAACAGAAAGGAATTTTGCATGAAAAGACTGTTGCATTGGCTGTTGCTGATCAGCTTTGTGGTCACACTGTCGGTGCCGTTGACAGGCCTGATCGTTCACAAACTGGCATCTGCGGTGTTTTTGCTGCTCTGCCTGGTGCACGCTGCCGTCTGCCGTCGGCGGCTGGGGCCCCGGCGTTGGGCTTTGCTGGGCGGGGTGGTGCTGGCTTTTGGCAGCGGGGTGCTCAGTCTGGTGCTGGAGGAACTGCCGCTAGTGCTGGCCCTGCATAAGGTGATTTCCATCACCTGTGTGTTCTTTCTGGCCATTCATATTTTTGTTTTTGCTCTGCGGTGCGGGCGTAAGGAGGATGCGGCGGTATGATGATCGATAAACGGCTGATTGCCCTGGTGCCGGAAAGCCGCCGTTACATTGCCGCCAATGTGGCGCTGCAATGGGTGGCGCTGGGGGCCAACATCCTGTTGGTGGGGGCTGTCAGCGGCCTGCTGGCGACCCTGTGGCAGGGCCATGTGACTGCCGCCCGCCTGGGTGGAACCGCAGCACTGGCCCTGGCTGCTTTGACGGTGCGGTTTGTCTGTGCGGTGGGCGCAGCCCGGATGAGTTACCTTTCCAGCAAAACGGTCAAAGCCCGGCTGCGTACGCTGCTGTATGAAAAACTGCTGCGCCTGGGCACGGCCTACCGGGAAGAAGTGCAGACCAGCGCGGTGGTGCAGGTGGCTGTGGAAGGTGTGGACCAGCTGGAAATCTACTTTGGGCAGTATCTGCCCCAGTTCTTTTATGCCATGCTGGCGCCGCTGACGCTGTTTGCGGTGCTGGCCCCCATTGATGCGGCTTTGGCGGCGGTGCTGCTGGTCTGTGTGCCGCTGATTCCCGCGGCCATTGCTGCTGTGCAGACCTGGGCCAAAAAACTGCTGGGCCGGTACTGGGGCCAGTATACGGCGTTGGGAGATACTTTTCTGGAAAATCTGCAGGGCCTGACGACCCTGAAAATTTACGAAGCCGATGACCGCAAGAATACCGAGATGAACGCCCAGGCCGAGGCATTCCGCAAGATCACCATGCGGGTACTGACTATGCAGCTCAATTCCATTACCATCATGGACCTGATCGCCTACGGCGGTGCGGCAGCGGGCATGGTGCTGGCGGTCAGCCGGTTTGCGGCCGGTGCGGTCAGCCTGCAGGGCTGCCTGATGATTTTGCTGCTGGCGGCGGATTTCTTTTTGCCCATGCGCCTTTTGGGCAGCTTTTTCCATGTGGCTATGAATGGCATGGCAGCCAGTGAAAAAATCTTCCGCCTGCTGGATACGCCCGAACGCCCCCGGGGCAAACAGCCCGTTCCCCGGGATTGCACGCTGGCACTGGACGGGGTGATATTTGCCTATGACCCGGAATGTCCCGTGTTGCAGGGCGTTACTATGGAATTTGCACGGGGCAGTTTCACAGCCATTGCAGGGGAGTCCGGCTGCGGTAAATCCACCGTGGCCGCGCTGCTTACCGGACGCCGCCGCTGCCGGCAGGGGCAGGTTACCATTGGCGGGGTACCGCTGGAGCAGGTGGCGGAGGAAAGCCTGGGGCGCACCGTGACCTATCTTTCCCACAACAGTTACCTCTTTAAGGGCACCGTGCGGGAAAACCTGACCATGGCTGCCCCGGGGGCCGACGATGCCGCTTTGTGGGCGGTGCTGGAAAAGGTGCGGCTGGCGGATTTTCTGCGCGCCGGGCAGGGGCTGGATACCCTGCTGGCCGAGAAAGGGGCCAACCTTTCGGGCGGCCAGTGCCAGCGGCTGGCGCTGGCCCGGGCGTTGCTTCACGACAGCCCGATTTATATCTTTGACGAAGCTACGTCCAACATTGACGTGGAAAGCGAAAACGACATTATGGCCCTGATCCGGGAACTGGCCCGGACCAAAACGGTCATTCTCATCTCCCACCGGCTGGCAAACAGCACCGGTGCGGACCGGATTTATGTGATGGACGGCGGCCGGGTGGTGCAAAGCGGCACCCATGCCGCACTGCTGGCGGCAGGCGGCCGCTACGCCGAACTCTGGAACGCCCAGCAGCAGCTGGAACACTACACCAAACAGGAGGTGCCTGCATGAAACGAAGCGGTTTTGCCGTAATGGCCCGGCTTGTGGGGCTGGTACGGCCCCTGGCAGGGTATATGGCCCTGGCCGTGACCATGGGGTTGGCCGGGCACCTGTGCGCCACCTTTTTGACGGTGTTTGGCGGGTTTGGCATCCTGCAGGTGCTGGGCTTTGCCGGGCCGCTGCCGCTGGCAGGGCTGTTCGGGGCGGCTGCCCTTATGGCGGTGCTGCGGGCGGTACTGCGCTATGGGGAACAGGCATGCAACCATTTTATTGCCTTCAAACTGCTGGCCTTGCTGCGGGACCGGGTGTTCCGCGCCCTGCGCCGTCTGGCCCCCGCCAAGCTGGAAGGCCGGGACAAAGGGGACCTGATCACGGTCATCACCTCCGACATTGAACTGCTGGAGGTATTCTACGCCCATACCATCTCTCCGGCGCTGATCGCCCTGCTGTTCAGCGGCATTATGGTACTGTTCATCGGCGGGTATCATCCGCTGCTGGGGCTGCTGGCCCTGGCGGCCTATGGGGTGGTGGGCATCGTGGTGCCGCTGGTCACTTCCCGGGCAGCGGGGCAGGATGGTCTGCGGTTCCGCAAGGATTCGGGGGCGCTGGCAGCCTTTGTGCTGGACAGTCTGCGCGGCCTGCCGGAAACACTCCAGTACGGCGCCGGGCAGACCCGTCTGCGGGAAATGCAGGAACGCACCAACAAACTTTCGGAGGAAGAAGCCCGGCTCAAACGCAACGCGGGGCGCAACACCGCCGCCACCCAGCTGATTTTGTGGACCTTTGACCTGGCCATGCTGTCTGCAGCCTCGGTGCTGTATCTGCGCGGGGCGGTAGGGCTGGATGGCGTGCTGATTCCCACCATCGCGCTTATGAGTTCCTTCGGTCCCACGGTGGCGCTGGCCAGCCTGGGGGCGACGCTGCAAAACACCTTTGCCGCCGGCAACCGGGTGCTGGATATTCTGGAGGAGGTGCCCCGGGTACGGGATATCCATGGCCACCCTGATGTGACCTTCGGGGGCGCAGGGGCGGAAGGGGTGACCTTCGGCTACGGAGACGAAACCATTCTGCAGGATGTGTCGGTGCCGATGCCCCAGGGGCAGACCATCGGCATTGTGGGCCGGTCGGGCAGCGGTAAATCCACCCTGCTCAAGCTGTTTTTGCGGTTCTGGCAGGTACAGCAGGGCTGCGTTCAGATTTCGGGCTGCAATGTGGAGACCATCAACACCCACAACCTGCGCCGCATGCAGGGGCTTGTTACCCAGGAAACCCATCTGTTCCGGGATTCCATCCGCAACAACCTGCTCATTGCCAAACCGGACGCCACCGATGAGGAACTGCAGGCGGCCTGCCGCAAAGCGTCCATTCATGATTTTATTGCCGCATTGCCCCAGGGGTACGATACCCCCGTGGGAGAACTGGGCGATACCCTCTCCGGCGGCGAACGGCAGCGCCTGGGGCTGGCCCGGGCGTTTCTGCACGATGCACCCTTCCTGCTGCTGGACGAACCTACCAGCAACCTGGACAGTCTGAACGAGGCGGTGATCCTGCGGGCGCTGGAAGGAGAACACGGCAAACGCACGGTGGTACTGGTATCGCACCGGGCGTCCACCATGGGCATTGCCGACACCGTCTACTCGGTGGAAAACGGACGTGTCAGCTGATGAAAGGAGAACCCGCATGTCGCTTCGCAAACTCTGTTATCTGATGTTGGGCTTCCTGGGCCTGGGCCTGGGGGCGCTGGGGGCGGTGCTGCCCCTGCTGCCGGCTTTCCCGTTTTTGCTGGTGGCAGCCTACGGCTTTGGCAAAAGCAGTGACCGGCTGGACCGCTGGTTCAAGGGGACCCGCCTCTACCGGGAAAATCTGGCCGATCTGGCCGCCGGCCGGGGGATGACCCGCCGTGCCAAAATCCGCATAATGGTTACGGTCACCCTGCTTATGGCGGTGGCCTTTGCGGCCATGCACGCCGTGGCAGTGGGACGCATCGTGCTGGCCTTTGTCTGGGTAGGGCATGTGCTGTACTTCCTGTTCGGCGTCAAAACCTTGCCGGAGGTTTCCGCTCCTGCACGGGAATCTGCCCCGTCGGGGGACCCCTCTTGACGCGGCGGTACCGGCAGGGTATAATATTACACTAAGACAGTAGTTACTGCGGAAAGGAAACGGATCATACTATGAATGTTGAGGGCGAAGCCGACCCGGCCCGACCGAATCATTCTGTTTATCAAAAGGCATAGCCCCGTCGCACTGCGGCGCAGGGCTGTGCTTTTTTGCGTCTTTACCGCCAAACAACAAAGGAGAAATATCTGTGGAAAACTTACCCGCCCAAATTCTTTTGCAACTTGTATTCATTCTGCTCAACGCCTTTTTTGCGGGGTCAGAGATCGCGTTCCTCTCTCTGAATGCGGTCAAGCTGGCCAAACAGGCAGACGGCGGCGATAAAACCGCCGGTAAACTGCTGGCCCTGGTGGAAAATCCCAACCGGTTCCTGTCGGCCATTCAGGTAGCCATTACCCTGTCGGGATTCCTGGGCGCCGCCTTCGGTACCGAGAACTTCTCCGGCTACCTGACGGATTTCCTCACAGGTTTGGGGCTGCCGCTGCCGGCAGGGGCACTGTCGGTGGTATCCATGGTGGTGGTCACCATTGTGATTTCCTTCTTCTCCATCGCCTTTGGCGAGATGGTGCCCAAGCGCATCGCCATGCAGCGGCCGGAAGCCTGGGCCCGGGCGGCGCTGGGGGTCATGCACGGCATCAGTGTGGTGTTTGCCCCCATGATGGCGCTGCTGGGGGTGACTACCAACGGTACTCTGCGCCTTTTCGGCCTGAAAACCGAAGCCGAGGATGCCGCTGCCAGTGAGGAGGATATCCGCCTGATGGTGGAAAACAGCGGGGAGCAGGGCACCATCGCCCAGGAAGAACAGCAGTGGATCGAGAACGTTTTTGATTTCGGCGACCTGACGGCCAGCGATGTGATGACACCGGAACCGGAGGTGGAAGCCATCGCCCTGACCCAGGACCCGGAAGAAATTCTGCATACCATCCGCCGCACCGGCCTGAGCCGCTACCCGGTCTACCGCGAGAACGTCAACGATGTGTGCGGTATCCTCAATGCCCGGGATTTTCTGCTCAACCGCCAGCAGGAGAACCCCCAGCCGCTGCAGGCACTGCTGCGTCCGGCCTATTTTGTGCCGGAAAATGTCCATGCCGACCGGCTTTTCCGGGATATGCAGGCCAATAAACACCATCTGGCTGTGGTGGTGGATGAATACGGCGGCACCGCCGGTATCGTGACCATGGAGGATCTGCTGGAGGAGATTGTGGGCAATATCTATGATGAATTTGACCCCGAGGAACCCCAGCCCATTCTGGAAGTGGCCCCCGGCGTCTGGCAGGTGGAAGGCAGCCTGAGGGCCGAGGACCTGGCCGATATCTTGCAAATCGAACTGCCGCCGGATGCCGATTACGAAACGGTGGGCGGTATGGTCATGAGCTGCCTGCACGCCATCCCCCAGGACGGCGCCCGCTTTACGGTGGAAACCAACGGCCTGCGCATTGCGGTGGAAGACGTGCGGGACCGCAAGATCGTGCGCGCACGCATCGAAAAGATCCCCGCCGGAAATGGAGAGCAGGGCACCCCGGCGGAAGAACCCCGGGACAAGTGATTTTGCGGGGCCGGGGTTTACCCGGAACGGCAACTGCGTTATAATGAAACCGAACGTATCATGTGTAAGAGGCATAGGATGATGAAAAAACTTACCTTCCGGCAACTGATCGTGGTTGCCAGCATGCTGTTCGGCATGTTTTTCGGCGCAGGAAACCTGATTTTCCCGGCATCCATGGGGCAGCTGGCGGGGCGAAACCTCTGGCTGGCCTCGGTGGGCTTCCTGATCACCGGTGTGGGCCTGCCGCTGCTGGGCGTGGCGGCGCTGGGCGTCAGCCGGGAAGAAGGGCTGCTGGAGCTGAGCAGCCGGGTGGGCAAAGGCTACGGACTGTTCTTTACCTGCCTGCTGTACCTGACCATCGGCCCGTTTTTTGCCATTCCCCGTTGTGCCACGGTGTCGTATACCGTGGGCATCCAGCGCATGCTGCCCCAGACCGGGCAGACGGCGGCTCTGGCCGTTTTCTCGCTGGTGTTTTTTGGGGCGGTGCTCTTTTTCTCGCTGCGTCCCGGTGAGATTTTGACCTGGATCGGCAAAGTACTTAACCCGCTGTTCCTCTGCTTTCTGGCAGTGTTGATTCTGCGGGCGCTGACCGCTCCGCTGGGGGCGGTGGCGGACATTGAACCCACCGGCAGTTATGCCGCGGCGCCGCTTTCCACCGGTCTGCTGGAAGGGTACAACACCATGGATGCTTTGGCCGGGCTGGCCTTCGGCATCATTGTGGTCCACGCCATCCGCAGCCTGGGGGTGGAAGAACCCGGCGAGGTGGCCAAGAGCACGGTGTTTGCGGGACTGTTCAGCTCGCTGCTGATGGCACTGATTTATCTGATGGTTACGGTGGTGGGGACCCAGAGCCGCGGCCAGTTTGAAGCTTCCAGCAACGGCGGCGAAGCCCTGGCCCAAATCGCCGGATACTACTTTGGTCCTGCGGGAGCGCTGATTCTGGCGGCCACCGTCACCATTGCCTGCCTGAAAACGGCGGTGGGGTTGGTCACCAGCTGCGGCGAAACGTTTGTCAAAATCTTCCCTGGCGGGCCTTCCTACCGGGCCTGGGCGGTCACCTTCAGTGTGGTGTCCTTCCTTGTTGCCAACCTGGGGCTGAATGCCATTCTGGATTATTCCACCCCGGTGCTGATGTTCCTTTATCCGCTTTCCATTGTGCTGATTCTGCTCACCCTGGGCGGCAGTCTGTTCGGCAACCACCGCACCGTGCTGCGGTGGACCATCGGCTGCACCATGGTGGCGGCGGTCTTTGACCTGCTGCGGGCCCTGCCGGCGCAGGCCCAGGCGGCTTTGCATCTGGAACCGGTGGTGGATTGGGCGCAAACCTGGCTGCCGCTGTGCAGTCAGGGCTTTGGCTGGGTGCTGCCCGCTGTGGTGGGCCTGGTCATCGGTCTGGTGCTGCGCCGGGTGCGTCCTGCCTGAATATCCTAAGAAAAGCAATAAATCCCCGTCGCTGCGGTTTTTCGCAGCGGCGGGGATTTTTATTATGTCAGGCAGGGGTTGTTCAGCGCTTACGGCGGCGTACCAGATACAAGCCGGTCAGCGCAAGCCCGCTGACGATGGTGAGAATTGCCACCGGTACCACCGGGGCGGACGGCACCTTTGTGTTCCAGAATCCCGACGGTACCCTGCTGAGCCTGAACAACCTGAAAAACGAGTACGGCGGTCCCGATGACACCGGC
>NZ_JACJKP010001023.1 GCF_016901605.1 Gemmiger formicilis | reverse complement strand
GCACGATGGCCCGCAGGTCGCTGCAGATGCCGTAGTAGGTGGGGTTGTTCACCAGCACCGCCACCGCATTGGGGTGCTCGGCAATGGCCTTGGCTACCTGTTCCCGCCGCATGCGGGTGGTGCCCTTTGACGTGCCCGGCCACAAGCGCGGGCGCGGCAACCCCGAACTGACGGCCTTTTTGGGCCAGCAATGCGTGGGCGTGGATGTGAACAGCAT
>NZ_JACJKP010001022.1 GCF_016901605.1 Gemmiger formicilis | reverse complement strand
ACTGCTTGTTGAATACTTCCAGGATGGTTTCGGCGTGGCGGTGGTTCTTGGCAAAGATGATGGTCTTGCCCAGTTTTTCGCCGTAGTCGATTTTCAGGCCGTGGGTCATGAGCAAGGCCAAATTCTGGCAGATGATCGGCCGCGGCACCCGCCTGTGCCCGGGGCTGATCGACGGCAAGGACAAAGAAAAATTCTACATCTTTGATCTGTGCGGCAA
>NZ_JACJKP010001021.1 GCF_016901605.1 Gemmiger formicilis | reverse complement strand
TTTGCGCTGTGGGACCGGCAGACCGGGACCCTTTTCTGTGCACGGGACGCCTTTGGCATCAAACCGCTGTACTATTACCAGGCAGCGGACGGCACCCTGTTGTTTGCCAGCGAGGTGATATACGAGGAATCCACCCCGCCCGAAAGGAACCCGGCAACCTCCACATCGGCGATTTTGTGGGCGGCCACACTGTCCTGCATGATTTTGTCAATGACTT
>NZ_JACJKP010001020.1 GCF_016901605.1 Gemmiger formicilis | reverse complement strand
TTCTGTCCCGATTGCGGGAACAAGCTGCACTTTGCTACCTGCAAGAGCTTTGACGGCAAGCAAGACCATTATGTATGCTCCAGCTACAAAAGCGGCCGAGGCACCTGTTCTGCCTCGTAATCGGCGGTCATTTTCTTGTACCGCTCCTTGTTCAGATCGCCCAGGACAAAATCCTCATAGAGTCGGGACAGAAGAACATCCAAGTCAGCCAGCCGCT
>NZ_JACJKP010001019.1 GCF_016901605.1 Gemmiger formicilis | reverse complement strand
AACGGCAGCTGCGATATTTACGGCACGTTTTCCACCGGCACCAACGGCAGCGCCCGGATTTACGCCGACACCATCTCGGACACCTCCGCCCAGAGCAGCTGGAGCTGCCTGTGGGTGCAGAAAGACGCCGCCACCGTTTACGGCAGCATCATCCTTACCGACGATATGACCCTGGACCGCCCCCTGACCGTGTACGCCAACGGGCAACTGACGGTGA
>NZ_JACJKP010001018.1 GCF_016901605.1 Gemmiger formicilis | reverse complement strand
ATCAAAATCTTTAAAACACCTGACGGATATGAATCCATGGTTCAGCGTGTATACCGGCAGATTACGGAAGTTGATCCCGAAGCTTGTGTTACCATCGCAACCAGCAAAACGCAGAACCTGAATTTCCGATTCTCTCTCGACCACAGCATAATCGAAACTGATTTTGGTCAACGATTCATACTTACGGAACAAATCCTGATAATCGGTAAACTCGATC
>NZ_JACJKP010001017.1 GCF_016901605.1 Gemmiger formicilis | reverse complement strand
TGACGTCGATCTTCTCGCCGCCCAGTTCCTGCACGATCTTTTCCACACGGGCGCCGCGGGCACCGATGCAGGCGCCCACCGGGTCGACGTCGGGGTTCTTGCTCCAGACGGCCAAGCACGTGATCCGTCAGGGCCTGCGGGAAGGCGAACGCAATCTGCAGTGCAGCGAGATGCAGTCCCGTGCTCATGAGCTTGTTGTGGCTACGGTGGTTTCCAT
>NZ_JACJKP010001016.1 GCF_016901605.1 Gemmiger formicilis | reverse complement strand
CTGCGACAAGTGCGGTGTCGAAGTTACCCGCGCCAAGGTTCGCCGCGAGCGTATGGGCCATATTGAACTGGCCGCGCCCGTGTCTCATATCTGGTATTTCAAGGGCATTCCCAGTCCTTGGTGGGTCCAAAAATGCGCTCGCAGTACAGACCGTCGCGCTCCGGCTTCAGGGTACGGTAGTTGATGGTTTCGGGTTTAGTGACCTCGCCATAGCTCC
>NZ_JACJKP010001015.1 GCF_016901605.1 Gemmiger formicilis | reverse complement strand
TCACCGTCAGTTGCCCGTTGGCGTACACGGTCAGGGGGCGGTCCAGGGTCATATCGTCGGTAAGGATGATGCTGCCGTAAACGGTGGCGGCGTCTTTCTGCACCCACAGGCAGCGGTGCGGCCATCAGCGGCAGCAGCGTGACCATTCAGGGCGGTACCGTCACCGCCCAAAGCAACGGCAGCTGCGATATTTACGGCACGTTTTCCACCGGCACCA
>NZ_JACJKP010001014.1 GCF_016901605.1 Gemmiger formicilis | reverse complement strand
TCATCAGCCGGCTGGCCGGTCAGGGGCCTTGCGTAATTGTGGGCCGCTGTGCCGATTACATTCTGCGGGACAAAGCTGATTGCCTGCGGGTATTTATCCACGCCGATGCCCAGTGTACCGCTGTTCAGCGTCAGGTCGTAGTTCTGGGCGTGGCCCCATTTCATGTTGGTGTAAAAGCGGTGGTAGGCAGCACGGCGTTTGTCCTTGTCACGCAGGC
>NZ_JACJKP010000103.1 GCF_016901605.1 Gemmiger formicilis | reverse complement strand
TCCTGGGTGGTAATAAAGGTCACTTCGCGGGTCAGATGGATTTTTTTCAGAGCAGGGAATTTCCAGCGCAGTTCGTCAGATGTGGCGCAAACTGCATCCACAATATCGCGCACGGTATCCTGCAGAAAAGCAGTGGTACGCTGGCGGGCGGTGATTACCCGCTCCCAGTCCCACTGGTCCACATAGATGCTGTGCAGGTTATCCAGTTCTTCGTCCCGGCGCACAGCATTCATGTCGGTGACCAGTCCCTGCCCGGGACGGAAACCGTACTTATACAGTGCATAGCGCTTCCATTTGGCCAGACTGTGTACGATCTCGGCTTTTTCATCCAGGCAGGGGACATCGAAGGCGACAGGGCGCTCCACGCCGTTCAGATCGTCATTGAGGCCGCTGCCGTGCAGTACGAACAACGGAGCGGTTACCCGCTTCAGGTGCAGCGCAAGGCAGAGCTTTTCCTGAAAAATCGTTTTGATCAGACCAATGGCTTTCTGGGTGTCGTACAGACCCAGCAGGCTTTTGTAGTTGTTGGGGATGGTAACGTTACTCATACAGATACACACTCCTTATCGCAATCATTATAGCAGAAGAACTCAGGCTTTGGCGAACTGGCTTTCGTACAGCTGCGCATAGAATCCGCCCTTGGCAAGCAGTTCGTCGTGGGTGCCGCGTTCAATGATGTTGCCGGCTTTCATTACAAGGATCTGGTCGGCATTTTTGATGGTGGACAGGCGATGCGCCACAATAAAGCTGGTCCGGCCTTTCATAAGCTCTTCAAAAGCATCCTGTACCAGCACTTCGGTGCGGGTATCAATGCTGGAAGTGGCTTCGTCCAGAATCAGGATAGGCGGACGCCGCAGCATAACACGGGCAATGCAGAGAAGCTGACGCTGTCCCTGGCTGATGTTGCCGCCGTCCTCCGCTACCACGGTATCGTAACCGTTTGGCAGGCGGCAGATAAAGCTGTGAGCGCGGGCCCGCTTGGCCGCCTCCACAATTTCCTCCCGGGTGGCGTCCGGTTTACCGTATGCGATGTTCTCGGCAATGGTGCCGGATTTCAGCCAGGTTTCCTGCAGGACCATCCCCAGGTTGGCGCGTAAGCTGTCCCGGGTGACATGATCAATGGGGTGGCCGTCCACTTTTAAGCAGCCGCCGTTGATCTCATAAAACCGCATCAGCAGATTGACCAGGGTGGTCTTTCCGCAGCCGGTGGGGCCTACCAGCGCAATGCGCTGCCCCGGCCAGACCCGAAGGTTCATATCCTCAATCAGCGGTATGTCGGGGGCATAGCGGAACTTGACGTGCTCAAATTCTACACTGCCGGCACCCATGGGCAGCACGGTGGCGTCCGGGGCGTCGGGCACAATGGGCGTTTCATCAATCAAGTCAAAAACGCGCTGGGCACAGGCAAGGGCGTTCTGCAATTCGGTCATGACATCCGAGATGTCATTGAAAGGCTTGGTGTACTGGTTGGCGTAGTTCAGAAATACCGAAAGTTCGCCAACCGTCAAACTGCCGGCAATTGCAGCAAAGGCACCCAAAACGCCTACTGCGGCATAGACCAGAGAGTTCACAAAGCGGGTGCAGGGATTGGTGAGGGAAGAGAAGAAAACGGCGCGTACCCCGCATTTTTGCAGATCCAGGTTGACACGTTCAAAGCGGGCTTCGGCGCGGCTTTCGTAGCCAAAGGCACGCACAAGATGTTCGTTGCCCACCAGTTCTTCCACCAGACTGGTCATTTCGGCGCGGGTCTCGCTCTGTACCTTGAACATAGAGTAGGTGTGGGTGGCAATAAAGCGGGCTACAAATATCGAGAGGGGCGTCAATGCCACAACCACCAGGGCGATGCGCCAGTCGATGTGGAGCATGACGCCCAGCGTGCCCAAAATGGTGAGCACTCCGGTGAACAGCTGGGTAAAACCCATCAGCAGGCCGTCACTGAATTGTTCCACATCGGTGGTAATGCGGCTGATTGCGTCGCCGGGGCGGTGCGCGTCCATATATTTAAGGGGCAGAATCTCCAGCTGCTCAAAAGCTTTTACGCGCATATCCCGGACTACCTGGAAGGTAATACGGTTGTTGACAACATTCATCAGCCATTGGGACACCGCCGTGCATAGAATGGTGGCAGCCATGGCCACAGCCAGTTTGGCCAGCCCGGCAAAATCCACCTGTCCGGGGCCGATAATCAGGTCAACGGCCTTGCCGGAGATCACAGGGGCCAGCAAGGTGGTAAAAACGGTGATCGCCGCAAGGGTAAGGGTCAGAATAACCGAACCTGTATAAGGGCGAATCAGAGCCAGCACACGCCGGATAGTGGAACGGTTCAGTTTGGCTTTGGATTTCGGTTTGCTCATAATGTTTTCTCCACCTCCTCCTTGCTCAACTGGCTCAGACAGATTTCCTTATAGACGGAGCAGTTTTTCAGCAATTCGGCGTGAGGGGCGTCTCCCACCAGAAGGCCGTCATCAAGAACCAGGATGTGGTCGGCACGCTGGACGCTGGCGGCGCGCTGAGAAACAATGAATACCGTCATGCCGGTAGTCTTGTCCTTCAAAGCCTTGCGCAAGGCGGCATCGGTGGCAAAGTCAAGTGCCGAGGCGCTGTCGTCCAGAATCAGAATCTTCGGTTTGGGAACCAGGGCGCGGGCGATGGTCAGACGCTGACGCTGCCCACCGGAAAAGTTGCGGCCGGCGGTTTCCACCGGCTCATCCAGCATACCGGGTTTGCTGCGTACAAAATCGGCCGCCTGGGCAATTTCCAATGCCTCCCAGATTTGTTCATCGGTGGCATAGGGCGCAGCCCAGCGCATGTTATCCCGGATGGTACCGGTGAACAACATGGCCTGCTGCGGCACGATTCCTACCAGTTCACGGAGTTGGGCAAATCCGTATTCCTTTACGTTGTGCCCAAACAGTTGTACGGTGCCTTCCTGTGCGTCGTAAAACCGGGCCACCAGATCAATCAATGTGGTTTTGCCGCTGCCGGTACCGCCAATGACACCGATGGTTTCGCCGGAATGTGCGGTAAAGCTTACATCCGTCAGGCTGGGGCCGCCGGCACCGCGGTAAGTGAAGGTGACATTTTGAAAGCAAACGGCATCGGAACCGCTGTCGGTGGGGAGTGTCCGGGTGGCCGGGTCGGCCATGGAGGTCTGGGTATTCAGAATTTCGTTCACACGCATTCCGCTGGCCAGAGCGCGGGTCACTGAGATGACAAGGTCGGCCAGACGCAGCAGATTCACCAGGATCTGGCTCATGTAGTTGATCAGTGCAATGACTTCGCCCTGGGTGAGGGTACCGGTATCCACTTCCCGGCCGCCCAGAAGCAACAAGGCAATGACCGTCAGGTTTACCACCAGATAGGTCAGCGGGTTCATCAAAGCAGAGATTCGTCCCGCGCGTACCTGGATGGATTTAAGGTGATCATTGGTTTCGATAAAAGCAGCGGTTTCGTCGGCCTGCCGGGCAAAAGCACGAACCACACGGGCACCCACATAATTTTCCCGGGTAAGCAAAGTGACCCGGTCCAGTCCGTTTTGTGCCTGGTGATAAATAGGAACAGTGGCCCGCATGATCAGCCAGATGATCAGGGAAATGATGGCCGTGGCCGCAAGAAACAGCAAAGTCAGACGGGCGCTGATGGTAAATGCCATGATCAACGCGCCGATCACAATAAAGGGAGAGCGCAGCAGCAGGCGCAAAGTCAGGTTTACGCCGTTTTGTACCTGGTTGATGTCGCTGGTCATGCGGGTGACCAGTGTGGGCGTACCGATGCCGTCCAACTCACTGTAACTCAGGGTGTTGATATGGCGGAACAGATCCTTGCGCAGCGCCGTGCCAAAACCCAAAGCCGCCTGTGCGGAAAAATACTGGGCGGTCAGGCTGCAGGTCAGGCCAATGACAGCCAGCAAAACCAGCAGCGCGCATCGCTGCCAGATAAACACCGTATCGGCATTTTTGATGCCGGTGTCGATGATGCTGGCAACCACCAGCGGAACAAACAACTCAAAACATGCTTCCAGCATTTTGAAAAGTGGCGCCAACAGGGCTTGTTTTTCGTAGCCCTTAATATAGCGCAACAATTTGTGCATAGACAAACCACCCCATTAATTTATGTCATAACTTTTAGTATAACACAGACGAATTCATTTGTCATTGCAGGATTTGCCCGGATTCGAGGATTATTTGCGCGGTGACCGCCTATACTTGCTATAAGACCATTTGGGGAGGCACAAGGATGCTGTTTCACTTTTATCAGGGTTTTTCCCGTACAGCCGCTTATACACTGCGCACCGCAGTTATGCTGGCGGGGCGGCAGGGTTGTACGGCTGCCGATACAGGGCATTTACTGTTGGCAATGCTGCAGACTGCCAGGGGACCGGCGGCGGATTTTTTGCGCCGCAAACATGTGACGGAATCAGCCCTGCGCAGCTGTGTACAGGCGCGCAGCTGTTCGGGGCAGCCGCGCAGCCTGCGCAAAAATGATCTGGCGCCGGAAACGCGCAAGGCCATGGAATTTGCGGTGTTGGGGGCTCATGCGGCCAGCGTAGCCAAGGCGGAAAATGAACATCTGCTCTGCGCTATGCTGGAAGATTCGGCCTGTACAGCCAGTGTATGGCTGGCATCGCTGGGGATTGAGGTGCCCCAGGCAGCACGGGAATGCCGGCAGCTTTCGGGGCAGTTGGTGCTGCCGGCGCAGCCGCGCATGGCGGTGTCCCGCGGGAGCAAACCCAGCGAGAAATATGGCCGTGATCTGACACGGCTTGCCCAGGAAGGCCGACTGGACCCGGTGCTGTGCCGAGATGCCGAACTGGACCGCATGATTGAGATTCTTTGCCGCCGCCAGAAAAACAATCCCTGCCTGTTGGGGGAACCGGGGGTGGGAAAGAGCGCTCTGGCCGAAGCGCTGGCGCAGCGCATTGCCTCGGGACAGATTACCCCTTCGCTGCGCAATAAGCGGGTGCTGGCGCTGGATATGGCATCCATGGTGGCGGGCACCAAATATCGCGGCGACTTTGAGGAGCGGTTCAAAAGCCTGCTGGAAGAACTTTACCGTGATAATTCCACGATTCTGTTTATTGACGAAATCCATGTAATTGCCGGGGCCGGTGCAGCGGAAGGCGCCATTGATGCCGCCAGCATTCTCAAGCCGATGCTGGCCCGGGGCGAAATCCAGTTGATCGGTGCCACTACGGTGGAGGAATACCGCAAGACCATCCAGAAAGATTCTGCACTGGAACGGCGGTTTGGCAAAGTCATGGTGGAGGAACCCTGCCCGGCGGACGCGGAAAAAATTTTGCAGGGATTGATGCCGCGGTATGAGCGGTATCATGGGGTAAACATACCGCAGGAAGCAATCCACGCAGCGGTGGAACTCAGTGTACGCTATCTGCCCGGGCGGTATCTGCCGGACAAAGCCATTGATTTGTTGGACGAAGCGGCAGCTTCGGTACGGATTGCCTGCGCAGAGGGGACTGTAAAGCAAAAAACTTTGCGCCCGGCGGATATTGCCAAAGTGGTCAGCAAAGCCAGCGGCGTACCGGTAGAGCGGGTGGGAGAAGCCGAGCGGGAACGGCTGGTTCACCTGGAAAGCCGTCTGGCCGCCGAAGTAATCGGCCAGCCCCGGGCAGTGGCGGCAGTGGCTGCCGCTATCCGCCGAAGCCGCACCGGATTACGGGAGAGCGGACGCCCCATCGGTGCCATGCTGTTTTTGGGGCCCACCGGTGTGGGCAAAACCCAGTTGGCCCGCACTCTGGCCAAGTGCTGGTTTGGCAGTGAAAAAGCCTTGCTGCGGTTTGATATGTCGGAGTATATGGAGCGCCATACCGTCGCCAGACTGTTGGGAGCACCTCCGGGGTATGTGGGCCATGATGAAGGCGGGCAGCTGACCGAAGCAGTGCGTCGCCGTCCTTACAGTGTGGTGCTGTTTGATGAGATCGAAAAGGCGCACGGGGATATCCAGAATCTACTTTTGCAGATTCTGGAGGACGGAAGCCTGACCGATTCCCAAGGGCGAAAGGCGGATTTTTCCAATACGATCATTCTGCTTACCTCCAACCTGGGGGCGCGGTGCCTGAGTGGGCAGACAGCCCCCATGGGATTTGCCGCCGCAGATGGTGAACTGGCCCGACGCGGCAAGCAGGCGATCCAGGAAGCAAAAGAGTTTTTCCGCCCGGAGTTGATGGGACGCCTGGATGAAACAGTGCTGTTTGAACCTTTGGGACCGCAGCAGCTGGCGTCTATTGCGGATCGGCTGCTGTGTGAACTGGAGGAACGCGCTGCCCGTCAGGGGTATACGCTGCATCATACGGCGGCCGCGGCACGCAGTCTGGCAGGGGAGAAGGTTCCCCCTTACGGCGCGCGGGAATTGCGGCGAACGGTAAGCCGGGCAGTGGAACAGGCACTGGCGGACCGGATTGCGGCAGGAACGGCGCGGGTGGGAACCGTATACACGGCGGATGCCGCACCCGATGGGAAAATCGTTCTGCAGGAACAGGACATGGCCGCCTGCGTGTAAGGTATACAAAAAGCCGCCCGGCAACTACGCCGGACGGCTTTTTTGTTTGTGAAAAGGAATTACACCTGACTGCGGGGCATTTCCCAACCGTCGTGGTCGGTATGCAGCCATTCTTCGGCCAGTTCGCTGCCGGGGGCGCCCAGCGCATCGCGGTACAAAGCCTGTACCTCGGGATTTTCGTGGCTGAAACGCAACGTGCTGCATTTGTCCAGCGCATACAAGCGTTGGCCGCGCTCGGCAGCCCGTTCTTCGTCGTCACGATTCTGGGGCTGGCCGCCGCCGCCCGCACAGCCGCCCGGGCAGGCCATGACCTCCACAAAATCGTAGTGGACTTTGCCGGACTCGATGGCTTCCAGCAGGCGACGGGTATTGCTCAATCCGCTGACGACAGCGGTGCGGACCACAGCACCGCCCAAATCGAATTCGGCCTCGGTCCATCCCTGTTCATACGCACTGCCCCGCACGGCGGTAAAGGCTTCCGCTTTGGGGTTCTTGCCGTTTACCAGGTAGTAGGCGCTGCGCAGGGCGGCTTCCATAACGCCGCCCGTGGCCCCAAAAATCACACCGGCACCGGTATAAGTACCCAGGGGGGAGTCAAAGGCTTCTTCGGCCAGCGTTTCGGGGTGCAGGTTCTCGGCACGAATCATGCGCACCAGCTCCCGCGTGGTCAATACCAGGTCCACATCCTGCCCGGCGTCTGTTTTCATGGTAGGCAGTGCGCACTCCTGCTTTTTGGCGATGCAGGGCATGATGGATACGCAATAGAGTTTGTCGGGGGATACACCCAGCTTATGGGCAAAATAATTTTTGGCTACCGCACCAAACATCTGCTGGGGACTCTTGGCGGTGGAAAGCCGGTCCGTCCACTGGGGGTAATGGCTCTTCAGGTACCGGACCCAACCGGGGCAGCAGCTGGTAAACATGGGCAATTCCCGGGTGTCACCAGCCTGGAACCGGCGCAGAAACTCGCTGCCTTCTTCCATGATGGTCAGATCTGCACTGAAAGAGGTATCAAACACATAGTCAAAACCCAGGCGGCGCAAAGCGGCTGCCATGCGGTGTACACTGGCCTGCTCGGGGGAAAGCCCCAGATTCTCGCCCCAGGCAGTGCGGACTGCGGGAGCGATCTGTACGACGGTGATTTTATCGGGGTCGGCAATGGCATCAAAGGCTTTCTGGGTATCGTTGCGTTCCCGCAAAGCGCCGGTGGGGCAGTGGGTAATGCACTGGCCGCACAGTGTGCAATCGCTTTCTTTAATGCGGCGGGTGCCGCTTACATCCACGCGGGTCCGGCTGCCGGTTCCGGACAGGTCCCATACATGGACACCCTGGATTTTATCGCAAACCTGGATGCAGCGCATGCACTTGATGCACTTGTTGGTGTCGCGGTAGAGCGGAAAATCCCGGGGCCACAGGGCACGGGCGCCGGTTACCAGGTCGGCAGGGTATGGATTTTCCAAAATGCCAAGATCGTTGGCCACACTTTGCAGGTGGCAGTTGCCGCTGCGCAGGCAGGTGGCACAGTGGCAGTCGTGCTGACTCAGGATCAGTTCCACATTGATGCGGCGGGTACGGCGCACACGGTCGGTGTTGGTACGGATGGACATCCCCTCAAACACCGGGTTATTGCAGCTGGGAACCAAATTCCGCTCGCCTTCAATCTCCACGCAGCAAACGCGGCAGGCGCCGATTTCGTTCAGATCTTTCAGGTAGCACAGGTGAGGGATATCCACGCCGGCGGCTTTGGCGGCATTCAGAATGGTGGTGCCCTCGGGTACCTGCACGGCGGTGCCGTTTACAGTAACGTTTACCATTGTGTCGTCCTCCCTCCCTTAAAGATGCCGTACCCAAAGTGGTCGCAGCGCAGGCAGCGCCCGGCTTCCTGCATGGCTTCCTCTTCGGTCATGCCGCAGCTGGCCAGCGCAAAATCGCAGCGGGATTCCATCGGATTGCGGCTTTTCAGCTGTACACGGCCGCAGGGCGGTGCGTTGGAAAGTTTGGCCGGCGGAATCTTGACTTCGGTGCCGATGGTGTGGGAATACCCCAGGAAACTGTCGATGTTGGCGGCACTGACTTTGCCGGCTGCCACCGCCCGGATTACGGTGGCCGGGCCGGTGACATCGTCGCCGCCGGCAAATACGTTGGGGGTACCGGGCACATAACCGGAAAGATCGGCTTTCAGTGCACCGTGGCTGGTACCGATACCCACTTTTTCAAACTCGTCGGATTCAATGCGCTGCCCGATGGCGATGATCAGGTAATCACAGGGAATCCGGAACTTTTTCTGTTGGGCGTTATGGGGGGCGGGGCGTCCGTCGCGGCCATACCCGCCAATGATCTGGGGCCGGGTCCACAAAGCGCAGACTTCGCCGTTCTCGTTGGCTTCAATGTGGTCGGGGGCCTGCAGCGGCAGAATCTGGCAGCCTTCGGCCAGTGCGTCTTCGATTTCCTCCGGCAAGGCGGTCATATCGTCCACCCGGCGGCGATAGACGCAGGTCACGCTTTCGGCGCCCAGCCGGATGGAAGTACGGGTGGCGTCCATGCTCACATTGCCGCCGCCAATGACCACGATGCGCTTTCCGGTAAAGTCGGGGGCGTTGCCCTCGCCGCAGTTGCGCAGAAATTCCACGGCAGAAAGCACGTTTTTGCTGTCTTCGCCTTCCAGGCCCAGTTTCTTGTCGGCATGCGCACCGATGGCGATGTACAGTGCATCGTATTCGCCTTTCAGGTCCGCCAGTTGAATGTCTTTCCCGACGCAGACACCGGTTTTGACTTCAATGCCGGTAGCCAGGATGTAGTCCAGATCCCGCTGCAGAACTTCCGGCGGCAGACGGTAGTCGGGAATGCCGTAACGCAGCATGCCGCCCAGTTTTTCCCGCTGCTCAAATACCGTAATGGTGTGGCCCATCAGGCGCAGGTAATAGGCCGCAGTCAGGCCGCTGGGCCCGCCGCCGATCACAGCCACCCGTTTGCCGGTACTTTCGGCAGGCGGAGGGGGCGTCTGGTTGCCGGCGTGGTCGGCAGCAA
Source organism: Gemmiger formicilis (assembly GCF_016901605.1). Lineage (GTDB taxonomy): Bacteria > Bacillota > Clostridia > Oscillospirales > Ruminococcaceae > Gemmiger > Gemmiger formicilis_B. The sequence continues at coordinate 1,533 of NZ_JACJKP010000103.1, read as the reverse complement.
AGCGTTTCAGGCCGCAGATGTTCACGGCATCGTCCACCAGACGGCGGCGGCACTGCCGTTCACAGGGGTGCTCGCAGACATAGGCGCAAGAATGGGGGAAGGGATTGTCCTTCCGGATTAGCGCCAGCGCATCGTCGTATTGGCCTTCCCGAATCAGGGCAATGTAACCGGGAATATCCACATGAGCGGGGCAGACGGTGACGCAGGGAACAGGCTGTTTCAGGGAGCAGATGCACCGGCCGTAATGGGCGTGTTCCTCATAATCCTCCCGGAACCCGCGCACACCCTGCAGCACCATGGCGGCGGCCTCGTAACCGATGGCGCAGTCTGCGGAATCCACGATGGCGGAGGCCGTCTGCTCAATCAGGTCGATGGTTCCTTCCGGTGCAGTCTGGTCCAGAATGCTTTCCAGCAGGGTTTCCAGCTGGGAAAGTCCGATGCGGCAGGGAACACACTTGCCGCAGGTCTGCGCATGGCACAGGCGTAAAAAATTCAGCGCCATATCCACAGGGCACAGGCCCGGCGGGTTGGCGGCAATGCGATGGCCCATATCGCGGCAGAGGTCCTGCACGACCTGCTGCGCGCGATCAGGCGTTTCCATAGAAAGTCGTATCATAGATAGCTAGTCCTCCGTTTGTATGGGTTCGTATGAAATCTATTATACGGCGAAAAGAATGATAAATCAACAACAAAATCAAAAACTGTTAGTAAATACTGTGCAAATTAACGAATAAGGCAAAGGAAAAAAGAGTGCCGGGAAAATCCGGCACTCTGGGGGAATTACGGTTTTACGCGGAACTCCTGCTCACAGTAGACGCAGCGGTACCGTCCACTGGGGGTCAGGGTAAAGATGTGATCGCAGCCTTCCTCCACAGAAGTCACACAGCGGGGGTTGGTGCATTTGATCACATTGATCAGGCGCTGGGGCTGTTTGGGGCGGATCTTGTCCACAATATGCCCGTTCTCAATGACCGTGATGGTGATTTTGGGGTCAAGATAGCCCAAAATATCAAAATTCAGCTTGCTGACATCACCCTCGATCTTGATGATGTCTTTTTTACCGCTCTTCTGGCTGCGTACATTCTGCAGCAGTGCCACGCTGGCATCGTGCAGTTTTTCCAGCTCCATCATGTGGTACAGGCCCAGACCGGTGCCGGCGGTAATGTGATCAATGACCACACCGTTCAGAATTTCATCAACCGTTAACATCAAAAGCTACCTCCCCGGTTTTGGGGTCTGCAAGACCCAGCAGCGTCATAATCAAAGCCATGCGCATGTATACGCCGTTTTGTGCCTGCTCAAAGTAAGCGGCACGGGGATCGTCGTCCACGTCCAGCGTGATCTCGTTGACGCGGGGCAGCGGATGCAGCACCGCCATGTCGGCGGGGGCCAGCGCCAGCTTTTCCTTGGTCAGCACGTAGCTGTTCTTCAGGCGGATGTAATCTTCCTCGTTGAAGAAACGCTCCTGCTGCACACGGGTCATGTACAGAATATCCAGTTCGGGCAGGGCTTCTTCCAGGTTGCGGGTTTCCA
>NZ_JACJKP010001013.1 GCF_016901605.1 Gemmiger formicilis | reverse complement strand
GCCAAAAGCGGATTCTGGATCGAACCGGGAGGCCGCCACTGGATGACCCTGCCCGGCTACGGCATAAAATCTTAAGACGAAGCCATACAGCCAAAAGTAAACGACAATTCCTCCACACAGGGCCAGCGCAGTTTGCGCAAAGCCCGGCGGCACAAAAGGACCTGCTGCTGTAAGGTCAGGTCGCTGTTTTGGGCTTCCTGTATAAAACAAATGGCCC
>NZ_JACJKP010001012.1 GCF_016901605.1 Gemmiger formicilis | reverse complement strand
AGCTGGTCGCCTGGCTGCGGGTTACCGGGTTGCGGGTTTGCCAGGGTCATGAGTGCCGTATCGGAATCATTGCCGGGAGCCGGCCCCCAATAACTGGGAGAGTCGCCGCTGTCAATTTTGTCCCCGACACCCTGTCGGCTTTCTATTATGACAGCGGCGACTCTCCCAGTTATTGGGGGCCGGCTCCCGGCAATGATTCCGATACGGCACTCATGAC
>NZ_JACJKP010001011.1 GCF_016901605.1 Gemmiger formicilis | reverse complement strand
AATGATCAGTTCTTCCCCTGCCTGGGCGGTGACACCCAGCGGCTGCCAGGCATTCAGGCCGGTAAAGCCCAGATGTCCGTCCTTCTGCGCGGTGATACCGGTATGGACCTGTACGGCATTGATGATGCCGGTGAACGGGAAGCCCGCGTGACGGCCTATGTGGAAGAGCTGGAAAGCTACACCGCCGGCCTGGAAGCGCAGCATGGCACCCTGCATG
>NZ_JACJKP010001010.1 GCF_016901605.1 Gemmiger formicilis | reverse complement strand
CAGATACACGAGAACGCATACCGGCGCCAGCAGATTGGAGGTCATCTCTGGCAGCAGGTGGGCCAGCGTCGTCTCCATACTCTCCACCTGATCCACCACGATCTGTTTGAGCCGGTGCGGCACCGCATGGATAAGCCCCGGGCGCTCCACTATATCCGCCAGCTCAACCGCTATCATATGGCAGGATTTGAGACAATATTTCATCCTGAAAACTTCC
>NZ_JACJKP010001009.1 GCF_016901605.1 Gemmiger formicilis | reverse complement strand
CGCCGTGGTGCTGGGACCGGGCTGTGCGGCGCCTTTCTCGCCCAAAACGCTGCGTTCCTCCATGGGCGCGGCGGGGCGGCTGCCGGTACTGCATTCCGACGATCTGCCCGCCACACCGGCGTTCAGGCTTTCCACACGGTCGGTCATGGGGATGCGCACCGCGGCATCGCAGGCTTCCACCGTTTCGTCCCGCAGGCCCTGCCCCTCGCTGCCAATG
>NZ_JACJKP010001008.1 GCF_016901605.1 Gemmiger formicilis | reverse complement strand
TTCATAGGAGAGCAGGGCGTCCGCTTCGGTGAACTGGTCCATGATCTTCTTCTGGCGGACGGTGGCGAGACCATCGTCCCACCGGCTGTCAAAGTCGTAGCCGTCCCGCCGCCACCGAAGAGAGACTGCGGGCGGTGCTGGGCGGGCGCTGAGAAGAGGAACCTCCATGTGGAAGGCACTTCTCGTGCTTCACAAAATACAGATTACAAACAGCAAA
>NZ_JACJKP010001007.1 GCF_016901605.1 Gemmiger formicilis | reverse complement strand
CGCTGCCTACGCTGGCCGCCGTATCCACCGTGGGGGTGACAGCGGCGGTGTAGCGGCTCCAGCTGAGGAAGGCAGCCACGGCCACCACCGCCAGACCGCCCGCGTGCAGCAGCGGGCAGAAGTGATGAACACTGTGCTGGATTGGGATGACCGTGTGCTGGTGCTCAGCCAGGGCGATGACGCTACCCGCTGGTACTATTATCGGTACGAACTTACC
>NZ_JACJKP010001006.1 GCF_016901605.1 Gemmiger formicilis | reverse complement strand
CGCCGTGAGTACCACACTGACCAGCACCACCATGGCGATGGCATTGCCTACGCCGCGCCGTGCGTTTTCCACATCTTTTTCGCCCAGTTTCAGGCTCAGGTAGGCGGCGCCGCCATTGCCACCGTTATGGGGCAGGTGGCTACCTTTATTGTGTCTGTGGTGTATTTGTTCCGGTTCAAGAACTTCCGCATCGCGCTGGGGGATCTGCGTTTGCGCC
>NZ_JACJKP010001005.1 GCF_016901605.1 Gemmiger formicilis | reverse complement strand
TACTTAAATTCGAAGTGGGTAGTCAACAGGCCGCCCTTTACGTCATCGGCAGGGTGCTGGATGGCGCAGAAGTCATAAATATCGAAAGTGTCCGGCACAACGACCATGCCGCCCCATTATCTGTGCCCGGAGTGCAAACACAGTGAGTGGATCGATGACGGCATTCACTTTGACGGATTCGACCTGCCGGATAAAAAATGCCCGGTCTGCGGTCATC
>NZ_JACJKP010001004.1 GCF_016901605.1 Gemmiger formicilis | reverse complement strand
TTCCTGCTGGTCCACGCCGGGGTAGCACTCGATGCTGAGCACGCATTTCCCGGTGCCGCAGGCATCGCCCAGGGCCCGGGCAATGGCACCGGCCCCTTCATACACCCGGGCGTCTGGGGCGGCAACTGGATGAAGGACCATTTTGAACTGCCGGAAAACGGCAGCAACTATGCCTGGAGTTTTGACGGCGTACCCGAAGAAAACAGCCTGCTACTGG
>NZ_JACJKP010000102.1 GCF_016901605.1 Gemmiger formicilis | reverse complement strand
TGCCAGACCAGCTTTATTCTAGCACAGGAGGTTCTTTCTCTTCACTAAAGTATTTTTTATCCACCCCCAGTTGAACTGGGGGTTTTATCATGCCTATTCGGCGCCAATAAAAAAGATGCAAGGACGAAAACGTCCTTGCATCTAATTTGGCGGAGCATCAGAGATTTGAACTCTGGCGGCGCTGTTAACGCCCTATCGCATTTCGAGTTTTGTGTCCCGAATGCCGTCTGCGCTCCCCCAGGGCCAAAACAGGCCGTTTTGTCCGGTCTATTTTGACAACACCACGCAGATTTCCGGGGCATCCGCCCACAAAACCGCGTGGGTACAAATAAAAGTTCAGTGCCACCCTTTGGGGCGAAAAGCAACGCCTTGCGGGAAAAATGCAAGATACCGTGCAAGATAACCGGCAGGGCATCCGGCCCGCCGGGGCTGGTTCTGGCCGGGTTGTCCCAGCGCAGAATTTCCCCGCAGGCGGGAAAATCACCCCAAAATCCAAGAATCTTGTCATGCTGATACGGTTTCTCCGGGTCCAAATATCATCAAAGGAGAATCCGACCATGAACGAACAAACCATTACGAAGGACCGGCTGGCAAAGGAGATCGACGCGCTGCTGGCGCCTTATCCCGATCCCGTGAGCCGCAACGACTTCCGCCAAGCCTGCCATATCGGTACCCGCACTTCGATGTATCTGCTGCAGAGCGGGCTTGTGCCCTGCACCCACACCGGCAAGCGCACCCGCTGCTACAAGATCGCCAAGGCGGACGTGGCCGCCTACCTGCGCCGCCGTCTCACCGAACCGGAGCATTACGCTCCTCCCAGCGGGTGGTACAAGAACTATCCCCAGCGTAAACCGCCTGCCGTATCCCTGACCCGTACCCTCGATTACGAGATCGTCAGCCGCCTGCTGCTTCGCCGCCATCTGGAACAGCAGCTGGCCGACACCCCCGACGTGCTGACTGTGGAGCAGATCGCCCGCTTCACCGGTTATACGCCCCACACGGTCTCCCGCTGGTGCACCGAGGGCCGCCTGCACACCATCCAGCGCCGCCCACGGTTCATGGTACCGAAAGTCTGGTTGCTGGACTATCTGGTTTCGGATGAGTATAACAGGATCACCAGGAAGAGTAAGACTCACTACGCTATGATCGCCACGCTGGGGACGAAGTCTAGGCGGCTCAAAAATAAACCATGATTTCTACCAGGGGGAGCGGTATATTCCTAATTTGATCCCGTGTATCGCCAAGAAACAGCCTTTGCGCCGATCATAAAAAACGCATGGTCCCTGTCATAACGGCACCATGCGTTTTGTCATTTTTTGCTCGCGTTATATGATATGTAGTCAAAATCGGACGGGCACTTTTGAATGTCGAACAAACTGGGAATAGTCCGCCACATTAAAGTTACAATATTCTAGGAAATCCCGAATGCTTATTTCCACTAAATCGCTTTGAACGGTCGGAGAGATCATAATTCCTTTCACAGATTCTGCCGAGAATCGCAAATCTAAAAACGGCACCAAAATGCTGTTTCTCATTTGGAATTTGTAAACGCCCGCTTCTTTCAATTCCCCCAAGCGTTCATTTGGCACCGTAATAACAATGCGAAATTCGCGCTCTTGCTTAAAATAGTCTCTTTTTATAAAATATAGATAGTCGCCTGTGCTATCCTTTGCAAAGCTACACGTTTCCCCATTATAAAAATAAATCGGCAAAGCGTTTAGTCGCTTCTGATTGTCTGCCATCAGCTTTTCCACTTCTTGCAAGGACAAGTTGCTAGCTGCATCTTTATTATTAGAACCTTCACCTTCGACAACAGTGAGGAAAAGTTTTGCAAACGACAAGAGTATTGTCGTCGGCACGTTGCTGATAATAGTCCGCCCATACGCGGAGTCATTATCCTTGCTATAATCCACTATACCAAAGGAAATGTCACAGCCATCCAAAGTAGGGTTGGAACGCAAAATGCTTTCCACTAGCTTTTTGTCATTAAATTCAATATTGTATCCTTGGTTATTGATTTCCTTGGTGTAGTAGTTCCACATGGGAAGTGAATCTTCTTCAATAGAAAAGCAGCACACGAAAGTCTGCTTTTCTTGCGACAAAAAAGCTGAATGAAATTTTTTCTTCTCTTCGTTGGACGCCCCCAACTCTTTTGCCATACTGTCCAATCCGGCAAAAATTTCGTCTTTGTCGTTCATGTAATGGATGTTGGTAAAGCGAAGCGTTTTATGCTCCAAAATTCCCTGCAACCCACCAACAGACGTGTAGTGAAATATCCGTCTATCGTTTGCGCCTTTGTGAAAAAGCACCTTAGAACTCTCCAATTTAGAGTAGTTGATTCGCGTTTTCCTTGGAGTTATCTCCATATTCGGCACCTCACTGTTGCTAATCATTATTCTAATAATTATGATTAGCAAGATTGTTAGAATCGACGGTCCATATCAAGTTAAGGATACTCTAAAATGCTCCAATACCTTGTTATGAGTCGAATCATCGTTCATCGTATAGGCAACCGTGGGAATGCTGGTCATACCTTTTTCCCAGTATCCTTCATCAGCCGAGGCGGTTCGTAGCCAACGCACGCCTATGAAGTATTCATTGGACGGATCAATGGATGCTTTTGCCGCAGTGTTTGCCCACTCACAATCCAGGATGTTTTTCTGGCCAGCTCCCTCAAGTACAGTAAAGTCTGCCGCCGGCGTTTGGCAGACAGTACATATACCGATGCCAACAAAGCCAACACTAGCGATGTGACAGAAAACCAGATCGCCCACGGCGATTTTGTTTAGTGATTTTCCACTTTCTCCACCGGCCGACAAAAAGCCATATTTACGCGCATCTTCCCAACTTCTGCCAGAGCCATATTCCACAGTAAACTGTTGTGCATTACCGATTTGAACAACGATTACCGGCTCATCATCCCAGCCGCCTGCCAATTCCTTGATTTGAGCAGGATCCCAAATGGCTTTTGCAAGTTGCGTATACACCTGGAGCCGATCACGGATTGCCGTTTTATCAAATCGGTCGTAGGGTTTAAATCCGTACATCCCCGCCAGCCGCAGAAACTGGGGATTGTTCTGATATGTCCCGTTATACAAGGACTGCGCCAAGATGTTATCTCCTGCGTATTGAACCACCTTCTGCTCATACGGCATAGCCTGATAGCTTCTGTTGTGGTCGCTGGTCAGCAGAATCAGGTTTCCAAACTTTCTGCGATTGTTGTTGAAATCCTCTTCGTCATTGAACATATCCTTGTAGCTGGCATAATCATTTGGCAAAATATGTTCAATGTCGTAAGAAGTCTTGGGATTACGGTCCACATAGGTCGCGAACTGAGAGGCCCGCCCCATCTGCACGTTCACATAGTCCGTCAGCCGAGCCAGCATATGGAGCATATAGCGCCCTGTGAACTGGTTGAGTTCAAAGTCCTTGATAGCATCCAGCTTTTCGTTCATTCTCTGCAGCGTAGAGAACAGCTTAATGCCAATCGTCTTCGCGTCCTGGTTTCGGATCTGACACAGAACCCGGAACAAAAGACTTTTATTCGAGTTCCAGTTGATCTTCTTGTAATTAAAAATACGAGTCGAGGCGAAGATATCAATAAACGTCGAGACCAATTTTATTTTTTGATCAACTACTTCGGGAGAGTCATCAACCCGCACAGAAGCCAAAATAAAATAATTCTGATAGGTGATATCTCTATGGGCATTGTAAAAAACCGCTTCATAGCCCGGCGTCAGTTTGTCCGAATATGCCTTTATGCGCAGATACAGGCTGGTCATCAGCGACATCTCGATCGTTACCAGTTCTTTATATTGCTTCGGCTGCGTCAGCCGCATTTCCGTGCGGGCATTCAACCGGACCCAGTTGTGGAATTTTTCACCTAGTAATTCAAAGTCACGGTCTTCGGCGCCTTTTTTTGTCTCGCGGATCGAGTTGGCATATTTGGCACGAAGCCAGGCAGAAATAAAATCCACATCCTCTGCCTTAATCACACCACTGGTCTGGGAATCAAATGCATTTTTTATGCGAGTGATATTCTGCTGCCAAACTTTATTGACTGTATCGCGATCCGCTTCGTCCACCTGCTGAATAATATATGCCTTCAACATTTCAGCACTATTCAGACTGAGGCCGCGGTCGTTCATAGTTAAAAAGATGGTGTGTGCCTCGTCTTCCGAAGGGGTGTCGATCTCCAGCAAAAGAACTTTTCCCTTCAGCCAGTAGATAAAATAAGGCAGGGCCTCCCCTTTCAAATCATCGGGGAAAAGTTCTTCAATATCGCTATACCGCGCCAACAGATTTTTGTTGCTCTCGTTTTCGGAAGTATATGCCCGGTTCTGATCCCACAGCGCCTGCATACAGTCATTTCTCTCCGGCACATCCAGATTGAAGGACATGGTTCCAAAATTATCTTTGTAAATCAAGTCGTCCATCTGTTTAACCGGAAGATACGGAATACCTGTGAGTTGATTCTGCAAATTTCGCAGATAGATCAGCAGCAGTGACAGAGAGGTCAGACGTTGTTGGCCGTCAATGATCTTGCGAGTATTCTCACTGGTGCAGATAATACTGCCCATATAGTAATACCCGTATCCCTGCACTTCAGAGGGCGCGCCATGGTTGGTGGGATCATAATACTGACGGAAGGTATCATAAAAGTCCATCAGCATTTGCTCGATCTGTTTGCGGCCCCAGCGATATTCCCGCTGATAATAATCCACCTCAAACTTTCCTCTGGTAAGGATCGTTTCCAGGGTATCGGTTTTATCAATCTTCTGCATTGAACCAATCACACCGCCTTCAAAATCATCGGTAAAGTTTTCTCTTAACCGTTGTTTTCCTCAAAATTTTCGACCTGTTCCATCACTTTGCGGAAAACTTCCGGGCTGTACTGTGGCGGATAACCATTTTTGATCAGGCAAACCTTGATATCAAACTTCAGCTGATCGCGGACGATCTGGTTGTTCAGCCAATCGGCAAACGAGGATTTGACATCAATGATTTCTTTGATCTTCTGTGCCAGTGCCCTGCATTTATCGTTTACCGAAATACCGTCCACCTTGCGATCCGTGCCGTATTCAAAGTTATACTGGTCCCGCAACGCCATCAAAATATCGTAGAAGGCTTTTTCCTCAAAGGTCAATCCTACCTTTCGGAAACTCTCTCTGTCAGCATGCATCTCTCTCAAAATCTGCAATGCTTGCTCGGTGGCATTCCGAATAATCTCCTCCGAGGTTTCCTCCTGAGCAATGCCTGCCTCTTCAAGAGTAAGGTGTTTGCGGCGATCATGGTACTCCTGGATCGTCTTTTCCAGCATCTCCTGGAACTTTTTCGCCGCCATTTGGTTCGTTCTGCTGTATTCGGTGATCTGCTTTTTCAGCGTCTTTACCAGCAGTTCCAGCTTGGACGCCGGCATTTTTACATCCGACAGCTTTTCGATATATTCTGGGCTGAAAATGTCTTCCTGTTCGCCTTCCTCCAGAACATTTTCGACCTTATTGTACCGCAGTGCTTCCTCCACCATTTTTTCCACATGGCGGTTCATTGTATGTGTATCAACATCGCTGCCGCTGCTCATCTTGCGGACAAACCCTGCTATAGCCATAAAGCACTGCGCCAGAGAGGATTCATCCTCGCCGAGTTCCCCGGAAGGCTGGCAGACGTCGTAGGCCGCACGCATACGCTTGACCGTTTTCAGGAAGTAGGTTTTGAAAGAAACCTTCCGAACATTCTTTCCGCCATTTCCTTCGGTGTGCAGTTCCTCGGTGGATGCAAAAACATACTCCGCCGCTTTCGCAAGAAGGGTGTACCGCTCTGCCGGATCACGTCCCGGGTCCAGGAAGGGAGTCAAATCATAACCGGCAAACAGGTCTTTAAGGATTTCCAGTTGTTCCCGGAAAGCATCGGTAGCCTGCTCCACGTCATCTTCCGTAGGGGCCACCGAATTGTTCCCGCCATATACTTTCAATGCCTCGAGCATATTATCGCGGATACCAATGTAATCCACGATCATGCCGTATTCTTTGCCGGGATACTTGCGGTTCACACGGCTGATGGTCTGAATCAGAAGATGTTTCTGCAGCGGCTTATCATTGTACATGTAGGTAAGCGAAGGCACATCAAAACCGGTAATCCACATATCTACCACAATGGCAATTCGGAAGTTGGAGAAATCCTGCTTGAATGCAGCATCCAGTTCCTCGGATCGCTTCCCGTTCTTCACGCCGCCAAGGTACTGATACATTTCCTCTTTATCGTTTTTGCCAACGCTGGCCACCATGGCCATGAAGGGCATAGGCTTCAACCGGCGCATTTCTTCTTCCGGTACGTTTATATCGCCCGGTGTTTTCTTCTCTTCAAACCATTCAGGATATTTTTCCTGGAACTTTTTGAGCAGATCGTACGCAATGGGACGGCTGGAGCATACCACCATAGCTTTCTGCACTCGTTCCGGGTCATTGGCACAAGCCGCAACATAGTGGTCGTGGATATCAACAGCTAATCGGTCCAGGCGGGAAGGTTCCTTCAAGATGACTTCCATGGAGCTCATGGCCTTTTTGCTGGCTTTAATATCCTCCTCCGTGGCTCCTTCGTCGGCACACTTTTTGTAGTATTCCTCGATCTCCTTGACCTTTTCCTGGTCCAGCAAAACCTTGGTGATCCGCGGGTGATACTTGATAGATACCGTCAAGCCGTCCGCAACCGCCTGATCCATGGTGTACCGATCGATTTCGCTGCCGAAGGTCTGATAGGTTTCCGAAATTGGGGTTCCGGTAAAGCCCACGAAGGTCGCCTGCGGGAAGGCCTCCTTCAAGACCTTTGCATATGGCTTGGAAACCATAGCCTTCATGTTGTTGTCCACATCCTGGCTGAAACGAATCTTTTTGGCGTGTTCCAGCTGCGTCCGATGCGCTTCATCGGAGAAGCAGATGATGTTGGCACGATCATTGATCAGACCGATCTTGTCATCTTCCCGATCGCAGAATTTTTGAATGGTGCAGATATAGAAACCACCGCTCTGGCGAGCGCCCAATTCCTGCCGCAGTGCCTCCCGGCTCGGGACAATGCGCACCTCGCCCAGATTCAAAAACTCTTTGCTTTTGGTGAACAGTTTGGCCCCCTGCTTCTGGAGTTCCTCCCGGTCCACGATCATCACAATGGTGGGAGAGCCGATCTGCGGCACATCCGTGCAGCGCAGAGCCAACTGCCGGGCGAGAAATGCCATGGTATAGGTTTTGCCGCAGCCGGTAGCCCCGAAGTACGTTCCACCTTTACCGCTTTTTTCCACCACAGACTGGATGATACTTTGCTTCAGAAGACGCGCAGCAAAAAACTGCGGATACCGGCAGACGATTTCCCGTTCGTTGCTGTCGTATTCGCTATCCTGGAAATAGATATAATCGCGGAAGATTTCCAGGAATCTACGGGGGCTGTACACGCCTTTGATCATGGTCTGCATCTCGTCAAAAGGAAGAGTAGAGACCTTGTCTTCGTTGTTCACCCGGCGCCAGGCATAAAAGTGCTCATAAGGTGTACGTACCGTGCCCAATCGGGTCTTGACCCCATCGGAGATACAGGCCAACGGGCAGTAGTGCAGCAGATGCGGAATGTCCCGCCAGTAACGGATATAAACCTGTTCCCACGCGTCATAGATGGTGGCCGCCTGATCCGCCGGGTTTTTCAGCTCTATAATGCACAGCGGCATACCGTTGACATAAAGCAGAATATCCGGCCGACGGTTCTCTGTCTGACCATTGTTGGTGTATTCCACCGTAAACTGGTTGACCGCCCGGAAAATATTATTTTCCGGGTTTTCAAAGTCGATCAGCGCCACCATTCTGGCCAGTTTATTCCGGGGTGTAAACTGAATGCCGTTCACCATCCAGCCATACACCTTGTGCAGCGTGGCAAATTTGCTTTCCCCACCAACCAGACGGACGGTGTCCGCAATCTGCCGGATTTCTTCGGCAAGCAGATCCGGATTGGTTTTGCTCAGAAAATGTTCCAGATCATCCATATACAGGACTTCTCTGCGCGAAGCACGGGGAATACTGCTGCCGGCAAGATACTGCCAGCCTTCCGCCTCCAAAAAGCTGAGAAAGGCGTTTTCAAAATCAGCCTCGCAATAGCGTCCATTATATTCTTTCAGTTTCGCCATTGTTCTGCCCTCGTTTTAGAATAGTTTATTGAAATCCACTTCATATCCCATGGCTTTCAAATCCTTCAGCAAACCAATTTCCCAATTGGAAGTGTTGGTATAAACCACGCCGGATAGATCAGAAGGAATTTCGATTCCTGAATCCGCCAGAATCACAACATGATCCCGTCCATGTTTTCCCATAAAATATCCGGTTTCCAGCACCACGTTTTGCCTTGCCCGTGAGCTTTCCGAGGCAGCATCTTTGGCCTTGCCCACGTCATCAGCAGTGAACAGACAAATGGCACCGCCAACATCACTGTTGGCTTCAAATTTTTCGATAATGGTACGGCCCTGGTTTGCCTGCTCCGACAGGATAACCGCCTCAATCCCCTGCTTTTCCACAATGCGGGCAACCGAGTGTTTCAACTCCCCGTCATGACCATGGACGATAAAAATTTTAGTCATGTTGCTCGGTTGTGTAGGTTTGGATTGCGCCGCTGGTTCCTCCGCTTCCTCCATTTCTTTTAGGTAGGTTTTAAAGATTGCCTTACTTGATAAGAGCCCATTTCGGCAAGCCTCCATGGCATCCATGCGGGCCTCGCGCTCATCCGTCGACCAAACAAGTGGGGAAAAAATTGTGTCATTGAATTGTTTATATTCTAAAGAATTATCACCATAATATCTCATTAAAAAGCGTTTAGAATCCATTTTCCACGCCTTAAATTTGGGCACAGAAGAGGTTACATTATGTGCAACCAAAACATCAATTTCATCAATAATACTTTTGAGCTTTTCGTAATCCGTCATTTTGCTTTTCCTTCCTCCCACGAACCGCGAATCAAAATCGGGCAGATGTCTTTGATCTGGGCTTTCAACTGCTCATTGATACGCTTGCGGGTATTATACACAGTGAAGATTTCGGCAATGGCCTTTTGTATTTTGATGTCTGGAATCGGGATTTGGATGTTCTGCATTTCACTCCAATCAAAGGTTTCTCTCGCGGACCCCCAGGAATTGAAGCGGGCGTATCTATCGAATTCCGGTCTTGTGAGAAAAAGCATTAAATATTCCGGTATCAGAAAATCCAGATTTGTTCCAAACACAATAGAAATTGATGACACGAGAAAAGGCTCACTTGTATTGTTGAAGCCAAGAGAAATTTTATCACCTCGTCGCGAAGTGTCCGGGACATAAGCTATTTGTCTAGGTTCAACCACCTTATAGTTGCTCAAGCTGACCCCTGACATATCCGCCTTTGTTGGGATCATCTCTTTAGTAGTCGACAACCCTCTAACGGCATCAACCTCAAGTCCGGCATCGTTGCGTTGATTACTTTCTTTGAGATATGGTCCGATTTTCTTGCACGGCATCTTTCTCCGCAAGTCCTCGATATACCCGTCACAAAGTAACTTCAGATCTTCCAACCCATTCTCATAGCTTTTCTGGTTGGCAACCATAGATTTATAGATGTTCACAAATTCTCGTTGAATCGTAATATCCGGAAGTTCGATTTCCAGTTCGCACATGTTATCCCAGCTAAAGAAGAGTGTTGCACTGCCATATGTTTTGAATAACATATAGCGATCAAACTCTGGTCTAAGGAACCAGATATAAAGATACTCCGGCAGAAGGATAGTTTCTTTTACCTTGGACTTCACATAAAATGCAACATAATCATTGGTGAAGATATAAGTTTCCTCCGTTGTGTTATATCCTAATCCTAGCTTATCATGTACTCTGTGGTTAAACACGAAACCGCCTGGCCTAACAACAAGAAACTTTTTCAAATCTCGTCCATTTAGGTCAGCTTTCGTATTTGAGATGCCTTTTGTGTTGAGCACCCCTCTAACATCCGAAACTCCATATTGTAAATTTTCGTTATTTTCGGCATTTCGCACGAGCAATTCACCCAATGTGTACTTAGTCAATGCCATATCCAATCCCCCTGAAAGCCTCCAGCAGCATCGTCTGGGATTCTTTTTCCTGCTGCATCACAGCTTTCATTTCTGCCTGGATACGCTTCATCTCCGCAGGAAAATCGATTTCCAAATCATGGTCGATAAATCGGATATATTTGCTTGGCACCAGGCTCCAGTTCTGCTTTTCGATTTCCGATATGCTGACACTACGGTACAGTTCCGGCACCTCATAATGGGTCCCATCTGTGCCCTCATTCTGCCAAGTGTGATAGATTTCGGCTGCCTTCCCGATCTGCTCAGAAGTTAGCAAGACCTTCTTTTTGCTCTCCCCCTTGACCGGGTTTTCCGTCCATGTACGCAGGTCCATAAACAGTATTTCATGAGTTCGGTCACGCAGCATTCTGCCGTGATAGGCCCCGCCCTTCTTGTTCTGATTCAGAATCCACAGGGTCACGCTGATGTCGGTCGTGATAAAAAGCTCCCGGGGCAGAATAATAATAGCTTCGACCTTGTCTTTCTCGATCAGCTTTTTTCGGATTTCCACCGTATCACTGTCGCCCAGCGCACCGTTTGCCAGAAGGAATCCGCCCACGCCATACAGAGCTTGTAAATGGGAAAGGATGTGCAGAATCCAGGCATAGTTTGCGTTGCTTTCCGGCGGTGTACCATACTCCGCCCAGCGCGGGTCATCGCTCAGGTTGGCATCGTACCATCCCTTCAGGTTAAAGGGCGGATTGGCCATGATGTAATCAAAATACAGGCCCTTGTTCTGGTCATTGGTAAAGGTCGAGTCGGCAATTTCTCCCAGATGGTGGCTGATGCCGCGCAAAACCAGATTCATCTTTGCCAGACGTAGCGTTGCCGGCTCCTTTTCCTGTCCATACACATTGATGCGGCTGATATCACCCTGTTTGGCTTTAACGATCTCTGCACTTTGAATGAACATGCCACCGGAACCACAACAGGGGTCATACAACGTGCCATCGAAAGGCTCGATCATCGCCGCAATCAGCTGGACCAC
>NZ_JACJKP010001003.1 GCF_016901605.1 Gemmiger formicilis | reverse complement strand
CTCTTTTTCCAACCCAGAGCGTCGGCGGCCAGCTTCACCAGCTCGCCGCTGGGCAGCGGTTCATGGTCCCACACCAGGCAGGCAAAGCGGTATTCTCCTTCCGCCAGGCGCAGCTGCGAAACCGTCAGGTGCAAACCGCCAACCGGGCTACGGCCTTGAGCATCCATGCCATGATTCTGGATTGCGTGGCCATCGGTACCAATCTGGCCTTCGGCGC
>NZ_JACJKP010001002.1 GCF_016901605.1 Gemmiger formicilis | reverse complement strand
AGCCCCTGGGCGGCTTTCTGGCGCAGGATCTCGTGGATCTGGCCCCACATCTCGCCCATGCCGATGATAAAACTTTCCACATAGATGCTGCGCCGGGCGCTGCGCAGGGCGGGCTGCTCTATCTGCTGTGGGGCGACAAACGCCCCGCCATACGGCTGCGCCGCCGGATGGAACAGGCCGAGGCCCAGCTGGCGCCCCTGCGCACCCCCGACCCCGC
>NZ_JACJKP010001001.1 GCF_016901605.1 Gemmiger formicilis | reverse complement strand
GTATGATTATTCTGGTGTGAATTATTTCCCGGGAAATTCAGAATGTGGTTTCTCGGTTTTGCTCTTCCGAAAATGGGAAGGCGTACAGCCTTTCAGCTCGATAAATTTGCAAAGGAAATAATCCACATCTTTATAGCCCACATCTTCGGCAATGCGGCCGATCTGCTTGTTTGTGTACAATAGCTGGCGGCACGCTTCGTTAATACGGTAAGAACAC
>NZ_JACJKP010001000.1 GCF_016901605.1 Gemmiger formicilis | reverse complement strand
TCATGATCGGCAATCCCTTTTGCACAATCAAGGTGTTTTGGAATTTTCACACAAAAAATAGATTGGCGCAGGTGCGCCATGCGTTTTTTGATAAATTGGCGCGAAAGCGGCCTGTTAAAAACACCAGCTTCCTGCTATGATAAAAAACGAAAAGTTCACATGATGGAAGGCCGGCCAGGACACAGAATGTCCAAAAAGCTTCAGCTGGCCTTTTCGG
>NZ_JACJKP010000999.1 GCF_016901605.1 Gemmiger formicilis | reverse complement strand
AGGCCCTGCTGCTTTCCCTGATCGGCATTCCCATCGGTTTGTTGCTGGGCTGGCTGCTGGGTGGTGTACTCACCCCCATCATTACTGCACGGCTCGATGGCGTCACTACGGTGGGGTCCAGTTTGTCCGAAAGCTGTGCCCCGGTATAGCCCCAGTTGACACCAATGGCGATATAGTTGTCTCCCGCCGTCTGTGACTGGTAGCCGTGGTTTGTCAG
>NZ_JACJKP010000998.1 GCF_016901605.1 Gemmiger formicilis | reverse complement strand
AGCTTCTGCACCGTTTCCTCGTCGGCCACCGGGCGCTCTTTGCGCACGCCTTTAGGTTTGTACACCCGCCAGGCCGGGTTATGGGTCAGATAGCCTTCCTCCACGGCACCGGACCATCCATGTGCAGCGGACAGTGGTCAAACTCAGCGGGCAAAAGATCTTCACCAAGGAGCCGAAAACCGCCAGCGGCGACCGGCGGGTGTACATCAGCAAAGAG
>NZ_JACJKP010000997.1 GCF_016901605.1 Gemmiger formicilis | reverse complement strand
TGTTCTTCGGCTGCCTGGCTGCCGGTTTGTCCATGGTAGGCCAGGGCATCCGGCCTGCTTTGTGGATGTGTGCACTGCCCTATATCACTTTTTTTCTGGCGCTGATCAATCCCCGCTGACCGGGGGAATGGCAGACTGCCGCCAGGGCGACCTGAGAGGCCTGGCGGAAAAGCCGCCGGGACTGGTCAAAGAACCCCGCTTCCAGCCGGGCCCACGC
>NZ_JACJKP010000996.1 GCF_016901605.1 Gemmiger formicilis | reverse complement strand
TACATTTTGTATAATTTTATATATTTTTACAGTTTGTTTTGTGTCAAATCTGTTCCGCGGTCCCTGGTTCAGTACAGGTCCCGGATGATCTCCACGCACTTGTCGATGCCCAGTTCCGTGCCCGGCGTATTGTGCAGGAATACGGCGAACGGGCCGAATCCCCGGAACAGCGCCTGCGTGACAAGGACAAACGCCGTGCTGCCTACCACCGCTTTTA
>NZ_JACJKP010000995.1 GCF_016901605.1 Gemmiger formicilis | reverse complement strand
ACGGTCTCCCCTTCCAGCACAAAGGTAGAGCGCAGCACAAAAGCATAGGGCCATTTGGGCAGTGTCTGGGCATTGGCATGCAGCTCAAATTCCAGCGTGTCGTCGGTCTGACGGCCGGTGCCGGTGTGGGGCTGGCCGTACTGTGGCGGGTCAATCCCAGCTGGAAGCAGAACCTGTTCATGACGGGACTTCTGTGGGCGGTCGGCGCCATAGCCGG
>NZ_JACJKP010000994.1 GCF_016901605.1 Gemmiger formicilis | reverse complement strand
TTTCTTGTTCTATTACACCTTCTTCCAAGGGGATTCTGGTTTTTAGACAGATAAAGGCTCCCCAACCGACCGAAGTTTGTGAGCACGAAAAAGGATAAAATAAAAATTCCACCCGCTCGTCCATGCTGCCGCTATAACCGGTATAGCACAGCCGGTTTTCCGAGAGATACACGCGCTGAACCAAAGACGTCCCTGAGCAGTTTGCCCAGTACATCAG
>NZ_JACJKP010000101.1 GCF_016901605.1 Gemmiger formicilis | reverse complement strand
ACTGGAAAATCATCTGCCTTGGCGGCGCGCCATCACCAAAGGATGGGGGCGGCTGGTTGGCATTGCCGGTACTTTTTCCATCTTTGTTTTTACGTTTACCATTTTCCGTGCCAGCAGTCTTTCCAACGCGGCGGCCTATTTTTCCGGTATTCTGCATAACAGCGGACACAATGTGTTCAGCAATTACTGGGAATTGGGCCTGACAACCCGCCAGGAACAAATTTTTCTGTTTGCGGGTCTTGCAATTTTGATAGCCGGGGATTTGCTGCAGGAACGGGGGATATCCCTGCGGAAAAAAATCATGGAAGCCCCGTGGCCGCTCCGCTGGGCAGCGTACGAAACAGCGCTGTTGGCGTTTCTGTTTATGGGGCGCTTTTTGGGCGGCGGCGGATTCTTGTATGCCCGTTACTGACACTGATAAAAAATAAGGGAGATGGCTTTGCCATCTCCCTTATTTTTTATAAAATGCCGATTTATCGGTCCGGTTCGCAATCCAGAATGGAGGGGATACTCTCCCAACGGGCAATTTCTTCCCGGTACCGTTCGTGGAACCAGGCTACAGCTGCATCCAGGCCCTGCTGGTTGCCTTCAAACTCACAGGTTTCAATTTTTTCTTCTGCGGTGTGTTCAATACTCCAGGGACCGGGCCAGACATGTGCGGTAAGAAACTCCACTTTGGTTTTGCCGCTTTCATCATTGGGATCAGGTTTTTTGCCGGGGACGATCACATATCGCATGCCGCCCTCGGCACCGGAATATGAATTGCCGTTATGGAACCAGTGATAAATCGGAAATGCATCCAGCATAGAAAGAACTCCTTTTTATAAGCGGTCAGGGATTTTTCCGAGAGGATTGTTCCAACGCGTCAAGCCGCTTCTCCAGCTGATCAATTTTCTCGGAAAGGCACCAGAAAGTGTAGATCAGCACGGAGAGAACCAATGCGCAGAAGACACCGGTCAGGTAAGGGTTGGAGGATGTGAACAGAAGATGCCCGCCAAAAAAGATGAAAAAAGTCGTCACAACAAGAACTGCGGCAAAGATCTTCAAAAACGTTTTCATCAGGAAACCTCCCGAACGAATATGAGAAAAGAAAATATGATTTCATTATATAACAATCCGTCAGGCGGCACAAGGGAAAACCAAAAACAGGATTGACAAAACCGCAGGCTTGCGGTAAAATAATTAAGTCATGCGGGATTAGCTCATCCGGTAGAGTGACTGCTTCCCAAGCAGTAGGTGGCGAGTTCGAGACTCGTATCCCGCTCCAAAAGCGCCTTGAATTGTACGATGATTCGTTGGTTCAAGGCGTTTTCTTTTTTTGACATGCAACATTTTCACCACCCAAAAAGGCTTGTTAAGCATCGCAAACCTGTACACAAGCAGGAACGACCGTTCACAATGGGGTCTTTCATCTGTCTTTTGAACGTTTTATGGAGATTTTCCTTGACAATCTATGCAAATTCTGCTAAAATACTTTAGCAATCGTTCAGATGGCTGCTCCATTCGCACAGGATGGTGAATGCTGGTAGCCGCAATTCGAAGATTGTGATGAGCACATATATTAAGTATGGCTCCCGTAATCATGATCGAGAAAGAGGTGAAATAACCATGAAGAAGGGCATCCATCCGAACTATGTGGACTGCACCATCACTTGCGCCTGCGGCAACGTGATTCACACCCGTGACACCAAGCCGGAGATCCACGTCGAAGTTTGCAGCAAGTGCCATCCGTTCTACACCGGCAAACAGAAGCTGGTCGACACCGGTGGTCGCGTCGAGCGCTTCAAGCGCCGTTATGCCAACGTTGGCAAATAAGTTTTGCTTATTGGGTACCCCAGATGGAGACATCTGGGGTATTTTTGGTTGTCAGTAAGGAGTTTCGTCATGTCCGATTATCAGACAATCCGGGGCGTTTCCACATTTGAATACGAAGAAAAGCGCAGTCGCTTTATTGCAACGGCATCTTTTGCCGATACGGAAGAAAAAGCCCTGGAGGTTCTCAACAGAGTGCGCGCAGCCAACCGGACGGCGCGGCATAATGTATATGCCTATGTGCTTCGCAACGGCCGCACACGGTATTCCGACGATGGGGAACCGGCCAAAACAGCCGGAACACCTGTTCTGGAATCCATCGGCCACGCGGGTGTATCGGACGTGATTGTGGTCGTAACCCGCTATTTTGGCGGCATTCTGCTGGGGACCGGCGGGTTGGTACGGGCCTATACCGCCGCGGCCTCCGGGGCACTGCAGCAGGCAGAACTGGTCAGCATGCGGCTGGTGGTAGATTGCAGCCTGTGTGTGCCTTATGCATTGTTTGAGCAGGTGCAGCGGATGGTGGCGGCTGCAGGGGCAAAACTGCAGGAACCTGTTTTTGCTGATGTGGTTACTCTGCAGTGGCGTATGCCGGCAGGGGAGGAAACTGCTTTGTGTCAGTCCCTGGCGGAGCTGATGCGCGGTGCGGCACAGGTACAGGTTTCGGCGCCGGAATACGCACCTTTTTAAAGAAATCGTGAAAAAGCAGAAAAAAATAAAGTGTTTCGCGCGGTTTTGTCGTATTTATAGATAGAGTGGAAAAACAGAAGGAGGCGGGTTTTGTGACGATCCGAGAAGAAACGCAGGCCATTGAGCGGCAGACGCTGAGCCGTTATGCCACCCTAAGCCAGAACAGCCGTGGGCGTCGTACTCTGGAAGAGGAAGACCCGATTCGCTCTTGTTTTCAGCGGGATCGGGACCGGATTCTGCATTGCAAGGCCTTTCGACGTCTGAAGCAGAAAACGCAGGTCTTTCTTTCGCCGGAAGGGGACCACTACCGTACCCGTCTGACCCATACGCTGGAAGTGAGCCAGATTGCGCGCACGATTTCCCGTGCGCTGCGCCTGAACGAGGACCTTACCGAAGCGATTGCGCTGGGGCACGATCTGGGCCACACCCCCTTTGGTCATGCAGGGGAGCGGGCACTGAACCGTCTGTGCCCGGGCGGCTTTACCCACTACCGGCAAAGCCTGCGGGTGGTGGATATGCTGGAAAAGGACGGCAGGGGATTGAACCTGAGCTGGGAAGTCCGCAACGGTATCATCACCCACACTACCGGCACATGGGCACGCACACCGGAAGGCTGCGTTGTACGCCGGGCCGATCATATCGCATTCCTCAACCACGATATTGAGGATGCGGTGGCAGGCGGTGTGCTGGACCCGCGTCAGCTGCCGCCGGAAGCCACCGCGGTACTGGGAACCACCAAATCCCAGCGTATTACAACGATGATCACCGATCTGGTGGAACATAGCCAGAACGGCCGAATCAACTTCTCACCGGAAGTGGAAGCCGCCTATGCCACCTTAAAGGATTTTATGTATTCCACGGTCTATGTGGACCGGGAAGCAAAGCGGGAAGAAAAGAAGGTGGACAAGCTCATCGCGGAATTGTATGAGCGTCTGTGCGAAGAACCGGCCCTGATGCCGAACTTCTATCTTCAGATTGCTTATAACGAAGGCGTAGACCGCGCAGCCACCGACTACATCAGCGGCATGAGCGACGAATTTGCCACGCGGTTGTTTGTGGAGTGGTTTGTGCCGCAAAAGTGGCAGGTCCTGTGACCAAAAAGGGATTCCGGGGGAGGTGGAACGGATTTGATTCCGCAGGAATACATACAGGAAGTGGTACGCCGCAACGATATTGAAGAAGTCATCGGCCAATATGTTCAGCTGCGGCGCAGAGGCCGTACCTTGAGCGGTCTTTGCCCGTTTCACAATGAAAAGACTCCTTCCTTTGTGGTGTATCCCGATACACAGAGTTTTTACTGTTTTGGCTGCGGCGCAGCCGGCGATGTTATAAATTTTGTGCGCAAGTACAATAATCTCGGTTATGTGGAAAGCGTCAAGCAGCTGGCTTCCCGTGTGGGGATGCCGTTGCCGGAAGAAGAAGATAAAGAAGCCCGGGCACGGCAGCGGCTTTTGGAAATCAACCGCAGTGCAGCGCGGTACTTTTACGAGCAGCTCAATGCCAAAACCCCCGAAGCGGCCCAGGCGCGTCGGTACTGGAAAGAAAAACGAGGTTTGTCCGATGCGGCAATCCGGCGGTTCGGTCTGGGGTATGCGCCGGAAGATTTCGGCGGTTTGCTGCACTACCTCAAGCGCCGGGGATTTACGGAATGGGAGTTGGAACATTCCGGTCTGATCAAACGCAGCGCCAAAGGGAATCTCTACGATATTTTCCGCCATCGGGTGATGGTTCCGATCATTGATGTGCGCGGTTCCATCATTGCCTTCGGCGGACGGGTTCTGGATGATTCCAAGCCCAAATACATCAACAGCCCGGAAACGATGGTCTACCACAAATCCCGTACGCTGTTCGCGCTGAATATAGCCAAAAAGTCGGCAAGCAAGCGTTATATCCTCTGCGAAGGCTATATGGATGTCATCTCGATGCACGAGGCGGGATTTGATACTGCGGTTTGTGCCTGCGGTACGGCACTGACAGCGGAGCAGGTCAAACTGTTGAGCGAGTATGCCGATGAAGTGATCCTGAGTTACGACTCGGACGAAGCCGGGCAGAAGGCAACGGAACGAAGTCTGGGATTGTTTGCCAACAGCCCGGTAAAGGTCAGTGTCCTGAGCTACCAGGGAGCGAAAGACCCTGACGAATTTATCAAAAAGTATGGCCGTGAACGGTTTGATATGCTGCTCAACGGCACCGCCAATCCCACGGAGTTCCAGCTGAAAAAGGCCAAGGCCAAGTATGATCTTCGCAGCGATGATGGAAGACTGAATTACATCCGTGAAGCGATTGATATTCTGACGGGGTACAGCGTGACTCCCACAGCGCGGGATGTTTATGCAGGCCGTCTGGCGGAAGAAACCGGCGTTTCCAAGCAGGCGATTGTTTCACAGATGCAAGGCGCCATCCGGGCAGCGGACCGCAAGAGCCGCCGCAAGGAACAAAAAGAAATGGCGCAGCAGAGTATTGCGGCGGATATCCGAATTCCCTACACCCAGGGCGGCGATACCGTGTTGGGGGCGGCCAGCGCCAGCCGTCAGCTGGTAGCGGCGCTATTGCAGGACCCGGACGAAATTCCGTATGTGCGCGATCGGGTTCGGATGGAAGATGTGCTTTTGCCGGAGATGCAGCAGGCACTGCAGGCAATTTTCCGCAGTTGGGAACAAAAGCTGCCGGTGAACCTGACGACGTTGCAGCAGATGCTGGATGAGAAAACATTCCAGCAGGTGGCACACGCACAGGCACAGAATCACGACCAGAAACTGGCCCGGCGAGATATTGATATGTATCTGGAACGCCTGCAAAATGCCAAACCCGTCAGTGAGCGGGTAGCGGGAACAAGCGATGACCAGTTCCTGAATATTTTTGCCAACGTAAAGCGGGAAAAAGGCGTACAGGACCCGCCATCCGATCCGGATGCATAGCAGCAGAAAAGATTTTTCCATGCGCAGAGGCGCGGCTTATCAATAGAAAACCAAAAGGAGAAACGTACTTATGGCAGAGAAAAAAGATCCGATTCGCAGTTTGATCGAAAACGGTCGTCGGAATGGCAAGCTGACCAACACCGAGATCGGCGATGCAATGGAGGAGAGCGGCCACGTTCTGGATGTAGAGCAGATGGAAAAGCTCTACGAAGAACTGGAAAGCAACGGCATCGAAGTTGTGGACGATGACGCATCGGATGTTGCGGACGCTGCGGCACTGACGGAGGACAACGTAGACGACTTTGAGGAAAGCCTGAACACCGATGGCATTACCATTGATGACCCCGTAAAGGTGTACCTGAAAGAAATCGGCCGCGTACCGCTGCTGACGCCCGAGGAAGAAATTGATCTGGCGCTGAAAATCCAGGCAGGCGGCCCGGACGGTGAGAAAGCCAAGCAGCGCTTGAGCGAAGCCAACCTGCGTCTGGTGGTTTCCATTGCCAAACGGTATGTAGGCCGCGGTATGCAGTTCCTGGATCTGATTCAGGAAGGTAACCTGGGCCTGATCAAGGCGGTGGAAAAGTTCGACCACACCAAGGGCTTCAAGTTCTCGACCTACGCCACCTGGTGGATTCGTCAGGCCATTACCCGTGCCATTGCCGATCAGGCACGTACCATCCGCATCCCCGTCCACATGGTGGAAACCATCAACAAGGTCAAAAAGGTTTCCAGCCAGCTGCTGCATGAGTACGGCCATGACCCCAGCGCAGAAGAAATTGCAGAACGCCTGGATATGTCTGTAGATAAAGTGCGTGAAATCATGCGGGTGGCGCAGGAACCTGTCAGCCTGGAAACGCCCATTGGCGAAGAGGAAGACAGCCATCTGGGTGACTTCATCCCGGATGACGACGCACCCGTCCCGGCAGAGGCGGCCAGCCAGACCCTGCTGAAGGAACAGCTGGCGGACGTACTCAAAACCCTGACTCCCAGGGAAGAGAAGGTTCTGCGCCTGCGCTTCGGTCTGGAAGACGGCCGTCCCCGCACCCTGGAAGAAGTGGGCAAGGAGTTCAACGTCACCCGTGAACGTATCCGTCAGATCGAGGCCAAAGCGCTGCGCAAGCTGCGCCATCCCAGCCGCAGCAAAAAACTGCGGGATTTCCTGGACTGATTGATTTACAATACAAAATTCCGACCGGAAGTTCCGGCCGGATTTTTTTGCTTATATTGCCAAAATGGATTTGTCAAGGGCAAGCTGGCACAAAAAGAAAAACGGACGGTTGTGAAAAATGCCCAAAAGAGGCCCTTAGAACCACTGCCCCGGATTTGTCAAGGGTCGCGGTGTGGAGGAAAATCGTCAAAATGCCGAAATTTTATTACACGCACCCGGGCGTTTCATAGGCGCACAAAAACTTGTAAAAAAGCCCCGAAAAGCCTTGACAATAAGGGTTTTAGCCTGTATACTAAATCAGTATCACAAAAATGGAATAGAGCGCCCTAAAGGACTTTTACAAAAAAGGCAAAACCCAAAAGTTTGTGAAAAACGACGAATATGGGTCAGTCCGAAGTGAATCCTTTGAGTCGCTTTTGCCAACTTTGTCAATCTATGGAATAGGAGTGGTCGCGTTTTATGGTAAAGGTCAAGCCCGTACAAAACGGCAGAACGACCCGCATGAGTTTTTCCCGCATCAACGAAGTGATTGATATGCCCAATCTCATCGAGATCCAGAAAAACTCTTACAACTGGTTCCTGGAGGAAGGCCTGCGTGAGGTTTTCCACGACATTGCCGCGATCGAGGACTACACCGGAAATCTGGTGCTGGAGTTCGTCGACTACCGGCTGGACAAGAACCCCAAGTACTCCATTAAAGAATGTAAGGAACGGGACGCCACGTACGCGGCGCCCCTGTACGTCACGGCCCGCCTGTTCAATAAGCAGACCGGGGAAGTGAAGGAACAGGAAATCTTCATGGGCGATTTCCCGCTCATGACGGATTCCGGCACTTTCATCTCCAACGGTGCCGAGCGTGCCATTGTCAGCCAGTTGGTTCGTTCTCCCGGTGTGTTCTACGGCTCCAGCAAGGACCGCACGGGTAAGGACCTGTTTACTGCGACAATGAACCCCAACCGCGGTGCCTGGCTGGAATACGAGACGGACTCTCAGGATGTTTTCTATGTCCGTATCGACAAGAACCGCAAACTGCCGGTCACCACGCTGATCCGTGCGCTGGGTCTGAGCACCGATGAGCAGATCCGTCAGTTCTTCGGCGATTCCGAGCCCAAGATCAATGCCTCTCTGGAGAAGGACATCACCCACTCCACCGAGGAAGGTCTGCTGGAAGTTTACCGCAAGCTGCGCCCCGGCGAGCCCCCGACGGTAGAAAACTCCCGCAGCCACCTGAACTCCCTGTTCTTTGATCCGCGCCGTTATGACCTGGCACGGTTCGGCCGCTATAAGATGAACAACAAGCTCGGTCTGGCCCGCCGTATTGCCGGCTACAAGGCTGCCGAGGATATCATCGCCCCGCTGACCGGCGAGCTGCTGGTTGCCAAAGGCGAAAAGATCAACACCGCCAAAGCCAATGAGATCGACGCTGCCGGTGTGACCCGTGTGGTTGTGCTGGTAGAGCGCAAGGGCGAAGAGAGCATCCCTGTGATCGTGATCTCCAACGGTTGCGTGGACGCCCAGCCCTTCTTCAGCTTTGATGTTGACGCAGAGTGCGGCATCAACGAGCGCGCCAATTTTGCAGAGATCCGCAAGATTCTGGACGCCACTTCCGATCCGGAAGAGCAGAAGGAACTGCTGCGTCAGAACCATGATGCGCTGATCTGCCGCACCGTTACGGTGGATGACATTTTTGCGTCCATCAACTACCTGCTGGGTCTGGATCACGGCATCGGCGTTACCGACGAAATCGACCATCTGGGCAACCGTCGTGTGCGCAGCGTAGGTGAATTGCTGCAGAATCAGTTCCGTATCGGCTTCTCCCGTATGGAACGCGTGATCCGCGAGCGTATGACCCTGCAGAACCAGGAAAGCGGCGAAATCACTCCGCAGAGCCTGGTCAACATTCGTCCCGTTGTGGCTGCCATCAAGGAGTTCATCGGTTCCAGCCCGCTGTCTCAGTTCATGGACCAGAACAACCCTCTGGCAGAACTGACTCACAAGCGTCGTCTGTCCGCTTTGGGCCCCGGTGGTCTGTCTCGTGACCGCGCTGGCTTCGAAGTCCGCGACGTTCATTACACCCACTACGGCCGTCTGTGCCCCATTGAAACCCCTGAAGGTCCCAACATCGGTCTGATCTCTTACCTGGCTACCTATGCCAAGATCAACAAGTACGGCTTCGTGGAAGCTCCGTACCGCCGTGTGGATAAAGAAACCGGTATTGTCACCGACGAAGTGGTTTATATGACCGCTGACGTGGAAGACGAATACATCGTTGCGCAGGCCAACGAACCGCTGGATGAGAACAACCGTTTTGTCCGTTCCCGCGTTTCCGGCCGTCATCGCAACGACATCCAGGAATTCGAATCCAACCAGGTCGATTTCATGGACGTTTCTCCCCGTATGATGGTTTCCGTTGCTACGGCCTGCATCCCGTTCCTGGAGAACGACGACTGTAACCGTGCTTTGATGGGTTCCAACATGCAGCGGCAGGCCGTGCCTCTGATGGTCACCCAGCAGCCCATTGTTGCTACCGGTATGGAGTACAAGGCTGCGACCGACTCCGGCGTTTGCATTCTGGCCGCCCATGACGGCACCGTGGAATACGTGGATGCCGAAAAGATCGTTGTTCGCTGCGCTGACGGTTCTGCCGACACCTACGAACTGATCAAGTTCATGCGTTCCAACCAGGGCAACTGCAACAACCAGCGTCCCATTGTTCAGGTGGGCGACGCCGTCAAGACCGGCGATGTGCTGGCCGACGGTCCAGCCACCAAGAACGGCGAGATCAGCCTGGGCAAGAACGCTCTGGTCGGCTTCATGACCTGGGAAGGTTACAACTACGAGGACGCCGTTCTGCTCAACGAGAAGCTGGTGCGTGAAGACGTCTACACTTCTATTCATATTGAAGAATATGAGACTGAGGCCCGCGATACCAAGCTGGGACCCGAGGAAATCACCCGTGACATCCCCAACGTTGGCGATGACGCGCTGAAAGATCTGGACGATCGCGGCATTATCCGCGTGGGTGCCGAAGTCAAGACCGGTGACATCCTGGTCGGTAAGGTTACGCCCAAGGGCGAAACCGAGCTCACGGCTGAAGAGCGCCTGCTGCGTGCTATCTTCGGTGAGAAGGCCCGCGAAGTGCGCGATACCTCTCTGCGTGTGCCCCATGGTGCGTACGGTATCGTGGTGGATATCAAGGTCTTTACTCCGGAAAACAGCGACGAGCTGCAGCCCGGTGTCCGTATGTGTGTCCGCTGCTACATCGCACAGAAACGTAAGATCAGCGTAGGCGACAAGATGGCCGGCCGTCACGGCAACAAGGGTGTTGTTTCCCGTATTCTGCCGCAGGAGGATATGCCGTTCTTGCCCGACGGTACGCCGCTGGACATCGTGCTGAACCCCCTGGGCGTTCCTTCCCGTATGAACATCGGTCAGGTTCTGGAAGTCAACCTGGGCTATGTGGCCAAGGCGCTTGGCTGGAAGGTCCAGACCCCCGTCTTCGACGGTGCCCACGAAGCCGACCTGCGTGACTGCTTCGCGGATGCCCGTGCCAAGTGGCATGGCGAGAATGCGCCCGAGTATCCCACCAAGCTGGACCGCCTGATGGGTGAGAAGGGCCACATCATCGACTTCTCCAAGATCGACCTGACCGACGACGGCAAGACCACCGTATACGATGGCCGTACCGGTGAGCAGTTCCCCAACAAGGTTACCGTCGGCTATATGTACTACCTTAAACTGCATCACCTGGTCGACGATAAGATCCACGCCCGTTCCACCGGTCCGTACTCCATGGTCACCCAGCAGCCTCTGGGCGGCAAGGCGCAGTTCGGCGGTCAGCGTTTCGGCGAAATGGAAGTCTGGGCGCTGGAAGCTTACGGCGCCGCTTACACCCTGCAGGAGATCCTGACCATCAAGTCCGACGACGTCGTGGGTCGTGTCAAGACTTACGAGGCTATCGTCAAGGGCGATCCCATCCCGCGTCCCGGCATCCCCGAGAGCTTCCGCGTTATGCTCAAAGAGCTGCAGAGCCTTGGCCTGGATATCGTGGTGCAGGATAAGGAAGGCAATCCTGTGGATATGCGTCAGGAATTTGACGACGATGACAGCAGCTTTGAAGGTGCCGATTACGAAGTAGGCAACAATGTCCTGGTCGAAAGCGAGCTGCAGGACGACTACAGCGTGAAAGACGCCGATGAGGGCTTTGACGACGATCTGGATGAGGACAGCGAGCCGAGCGACGACGAACTGGCCAAGATCGAAATGAACGACCCCTTTGATGATGAATAATGTTTCGCTGTATCGTGTGTCATACTTGAATTGAGAGGGTTCGCTGAATGGAAAATAAAGAATTCGCTTCGATTAAGATCGGCCTTGCCTCCCCGGACCAGATCCGTGCCTGGAGCTATGGCGAGGTCACTAAACCCGAAACCATCAA
This sequence comes from Gemmiger formicilis, assembly GCF_016901605.1. GTDB lineage: Bacteria > Bacillota > Clostridia > Oscillospirales > Ruminococcaceae > Gemmiger > Gemmiger formicilis_B. The sequence goes on along the minus strand of NZ_JACJKP010000101.1, from coordinate 77 downwards.
CTACCGTACCCTGAAGCCGGAGCGCGACGGTCTGTACTGCGAGCGCATTTTTGGACCCACCAAGGACTGGGAATGCC
>NZ_JACJKP010000011.1 GCF_016901605.1 Gemmiger formicilis | reverse complement strand
GGCCCAGGCATGAGTGAACAGCAGAACACCCGTCCCGCGGCACTTGTGACCGGCGGCGGGCGCGGTATTGGCCGGGCTATTTGCCTGGCATTGGCAAAAGCGGGGGTTGACCTGTGCATCAACTACGCCGCAGGGTCTTCTGCCGCAGAGCAAACGGCAGAAGAATGCCGCGAGCTTGGGGTACAGGCGGTTGTACTGCAGGCGGATGTTACCAACCCTGCGGAGTGCCAGAACCTGGTGGAAAAGGCAGCCGGGACCTTCGGGCGTCTGGATGTACTTGTCAATAACGCCGGCGTCAATGCCGATAAATTGATCCTTCGCATGCAGGAAGCCGATTTTGATAAAGTGATCGACACCAATCTCAAGGGCGCCTTTTTCTGCTGCAAGGCGGCCTGCAAACTGATGATGCGCCAGCGGTACGGGCGGATCATCAATATCAGCAGCGTGGTGGGTCTGCACGGCAACGCGGGGCAGAGCAACTACGCCGCCAGCAAGGCGGGCTTGATCGGCCTGACCAAGAGCCTGGCCAAGGAATTTGCAGCCCGGGGCGTGACCGTCAACGCGGTGGCTCCCGGTTTCATCGAGACCGATATGACGGCGGCTATGCCCGAAGCGGCCAAAGCCGCAGCACTGGCAGCCGTTCCTGCCGGACGCATCGGCCATGCCGATGAGGTTGCAGCGGCAGTGGCTTTTCTGGCAAGCAGCCAGGCGGCTTACATCACCGGCCAGGTGTTGTGCGTCGACGGCGGCATGGGTATGTAAAGGGGTGTATCGCCGCGTTGCGGCACCGGCAACGGTGTGCGGCGGTATAAATCCGGTTTAGGTTTGAGAGTTATACTACACAAAGGATAGATAGCGAGGTTTCCAATGGAAAAACGCAGAGTCGTTATTACCGGTCTTGGCACGGTCAATCCTACCGGCAATACTGTGGCAGAAAGCTGGGCGGCCGTGCGCCGCGGGGAATGTGGTATCGGTCCCATTACCCACTATGACACTACCAACAGCAAAGTAAAGCTGGCGGCAGAAGTAAAGGACTTCGATCCTTCTGTTCGTGTGGATAAGCGCGAAGCCCGCAAGATGGCGCGCTTTACCCAATTTGCCGTAGCTGCGGCAGCCGAGGCGGTGGAAGATTCCGGCCTGGATCTGGAAAATACCGATACCAGCCGCTTTGCCACCATCATCTCCAGCGGCATCGGCGGTCTGCCCACCATTGAGGATGAGCATGCAAAAGGGGAAACCAAGGGCTTCGATCGCGTCAGCCCCTTCTTTGTACCTATGTCCATTGCCAATATGGCGGCCGGCCAGGTGGCCATCCGGTTTGGTCTGAAGGGAATGTGCACCAGTCCGGTCACGGCTTGCGCCGGTGGCACCAACGCCATCGGTGATGCGTTCCACCGCATCCGTGACGGGTACGAGGACCTGGCACTCTGCGGCGGTGCCGAAAGCTGCATCAGCCCGTTGGGCGTGGGTGGCTTTACCAGCATGAAAGCCCTGAACACCACCGAAGACCCGGCCCGTGCCTCCATTCCGTTTGATGCGGAACGCGGCGGCTTTGTGATTGGCGAGGGTGCCGGAATCCTGGTGCTGGAAGAGCTGGAACATGCCCAGGCCCGCGGTGCCAAGATCTATGCCGAGGTAGTGGGCTATGGTTCCAACTGCGATGCCTACCACTTTACCGCACCTGCTCCGGGTGGTGCCGGCGGTGCCGCCTGTATGCGCCTGGCGCTGGAGGATGCCCGGCTGACACCTGACAAAATCGGCTACATCAACGCCCACGGCACCAGTACGCACCTTAACGACTCCTGCGAGACTGCAGCCATCAAATCCGTATTCGGTGATCATGCCTATGAACTGTGCGTTTCCAGCACCAAGTCCATGACCGGTCATCTGTTGGGTGCAGCCGGCGGTGTGGAAGGCGTTTTCACTGCTCTGGCTCTGCGTGACGGATATCTGCCGGCCACCATCGGCCTTCAGGTTCCTGATCCGGAATGTGATCTGAACTACCTGCCCAATCAGGGTGTGGAACAGCAGGTGGAATATGCCCTGAGCGACAGTCTGGGCTTTGGTGGTCATAACGCCTGTGTGATCTTTAAACGTTGGGAGGGCTGAGATATGGCAATCATTGCCAACGAACCGCCGTGCACACTCAATGCCGTGCAGATCGCGCAAATCCTGCCGCATCGGTATCCTTTTGCGCTGGTGGATAAAATCACCGACTATACGCCCGGTCAGTGGGCGCGCGGTGTGAAATGCGTCACTATGAACGAACCTTTTTTTCAGGGGCATTTTCCCGGTCAGCCGGTTATGCCCGGCGTGCTGATTCTGGAAGCGCTGGCGCAATGCGGCGCGGTGGCTGCCCTCAGTGAAGAGGGAGCAAAAGGCAAGCTGGCACTGTTCGGTGGCGTGAAAAATGCACGGTTCCGCCGTCAGGTCGTGCCGGGAGATGTGCTGACCTTGGAATGTGAACTGATCGAGCGCCATGGCCCTGTGGGAATCGGCAAAGCCACCGCCTGGGTGGATGGTGTGCGTGCGGTCAATGCGGAACTGACCTTTGCGATTGTGGATCGGGAGTCTGACCAGTGACAGCTACCAATAAACAGGACTGGTCAAACGCACCGAAACATGGTATACTGATCCATAATGATGCAAAAGGTCTGCGGGTGCGTCTGCGCCGTCCGGCACTGCCGTATGCGCCCTCCCGCAAGCAGGACCTTCAGGAGGTTTTTGCCATGTTGGATCAGGCGTTTCAGCAAGTGTACACCAAGTTCAAATTGCATTTTTATCAGCAGGTCTTCAGTAAGTTTGAAAATCGGGAAGCGACGCTGACGACGGTGGAATCTTTCTGCATGGAAGTCATTATGGCGCTGGGGCATCCCACCATTGCGGAATTTTCCAATATGATGAATCTTTCCACCCCCAACGCAGCCTACAAGATCAACAATCTTGTCAAAAAGGGCTATGTAAAAAAGGTCCGTTCCACCACCGACAAGCGGGAGTACTATCTGTATCCTACCCGCAAGTATGTGGATTATTACAGCATCAGCTACGCCTATTTGCAGCAGGTAGTGGACCGCGCCAAGCAGCGCTTCTCACCGGATGAACTGCAAAAACTGGAGGAGATGCTGCGGGTCGTTTCAGAGGAACTGATGCCGGAGATCAAACTCCCGGCGGGGGGGCCTGCCACTGCGGTGGAACCCCAGCCCTGAGGGCAAAATAAACAGGTTTTTGTCGGGAGGACCGGCGGCTTTGGCTGTCGGTCCGCTTTTTTGTGGGGATTTTCTGCATAGATTTTTTACAGGTCGTCCCCCTTGACAACAAGAGGGACAGGCCCCATAATAAAAATGATACGATAAAAAGAGAGGGGGTGCGGACCATGCGAGTGATTGCAGGAACCGCCCGCGGCAAAAATTTGCAGGCTCTTCCGGGGGAAGACATCACCCGGCCGACCATCAATCGGGTCAAAGAGGCTATGTTTTCCAGTGTACAGTTTCTGGTGCCGGGGGCACGGGTGCTGGATCTTTTCGCAGGCAGCGGCCAGCTGGGAATTGAGGCGTTGTCCCGCGGTGCCAAGAGCTGCGTTTTTGTAGACCAGTCGCCGGATGCACTGGCGATCATTACCGCGAACTGCAAGACGGCCGGGGTGGACCGCCAGAGCGATATCCGTCATGGGGAAGCACTGCGTTTCCTGGCCAACATTCGTGGGCCTTTTGATCTGGTACTGCTGGACCCGCCGTTTCATCAGGGACTGCTGGAGCAGGTACTGCCTGCCTTACAGGAAAAACTGGCACCCGGCGGGGTGATTCTGGCGGAAAGCGAAAGAGAGGCTGAACTGCCGGAACGCATCGGTACATTGGTACGCACCAAGCAATATTTTTACGGCAAGATCATGGTCAGCCGGTACGAGAGAGAGGAACAGGCATGAACGTAGAGGAACTGCTGGACTTGATGGAAGAAACGCTGGAAGCCGGTACGGCCGTGCCCTTCGCGGCGGCCAAGCGTGTGGTGGATGTGGACCGTATGCGGGACATCATCGACGAGGTGCGCAACAACCTGCCGGATGAAGTGCGGGAAAGCAAAAAAATTGTCAACGACCGGGAACAGATTCTGAAAAACGCCCATGTGGAATCGGAAAATATCATTCAACAGGCCGAGGAACGCGCCCGGGCATTGGTCAGCGAGCAGGAGATCGTCAAGCGCAGTCAGCAGCGGGCGGTGGAGATCCTGACGGCTGCACAGACCCAGGCGAAAGAGCTCAGCCGCAACGCTACGGTCTACTGTGAGGGCATTCTCAAAAATTCCGAGGAAGTGCTTGCCCGCAGTGTGGCGGATATTAAAAATACCCGCATGAACCTGCGCAGCGCAGCTTCCCGTTCTATGCGCGGCCAGAAAAAATAAGAGGCAGGAAGAAGGCTGGTCCCAGCCAATCCCGTCAGAAAACAGCGAAGCGAAAGACATTCGAACTCCCTTCTCAAAGGGGCTCGGATGTCTTTTTTTGTTGCGCCGAAGGAAAATAATGCGGAAAATTTGGACACGAAAAAAACGGCTTTGCACAACTGTGAAAATTCTGCTCCCAGCGGACTTTTTTGGTTCGTTACTCTTGCTTTTTATCGTCTGAGATGGTAGACTTAATTTACCGTAGTGGGGAAAAGTGGTTAAAGAATCCATTCTGGTGGTTAAAAGTGGGTAGTTTTCCACGCTTTCCACAGAGTTTTCCACCAACCTGACGCGGCAACGTAAAAAAATCTGCGGAAAGCTTGTGCAAAACGTCGAAAGCCGGGAAAGGAGGGGGACAGCATGCTCGTCGGGCAATATGATTACGCCATCGATGCAAAAGGGCGGCTGAATTTCCCCGCTAAATTCCGGGATGCGATGGGGGAAACCTTCATCGTGACACGTTGGCTGGACCATTGTCTGGCAGCTTTCCCCACCGAGGAATTTGAAAAGGTCGCAGCCAAGATTGAAGAAAAGGGTCTGGTAAAAGGCCGTAAGGTCAGCCGTATGCTGTATGCTTCGGCGGTGGAAGTCACGCCGGACAAGCAGGGACGCATCCAGCTGCCTGCCAAACTGCGTGAGTACGCCGGGCTGGACCACGATGTGACCATCATCGGCAACCGCAGTTTTGCCGAAATCTGGAATACCGCCGCCTGGAACGGCGATCAGGCCACCAGCGATGAGGACTTCACCGCTGCGATGGAGGAACTGGACTTTTAAACGATAGGTAGTTGACAAAATGGAATTCTCTCACATACCCGTGCTGCTGCAGCCCTGTCTTGACGGGCTGGCCATTGATCCCACCGGCATTTACCTGGATGGTACAGCCGGCGGGGCAGGGCACAGTATGCAGATCGCTAAACGCTTGACCACAGGGCGACTGATTGCGCTCGACCAGGACCCGGATGCGGTGGCAGCCGCCACCGAAAGGCTCAAGGGCCTGCCCGCCCAGGTGGTACAGGCAAATTTCCGCGACGCTGCGCGGGTGCTCGCGGATCTTTCAATCCCGGCGGTCAACGGGGCCCTGTTGGACCTCGGCGTTTCCAGCCACCAGCTGGATGATGCGGCGCGCGGTTTCTCCTACCATGCCGATGCACCGCTTGATATGCGCATGAGCCAACAGGGTCCCACCGCCGCGGACCTGGTCAACACCCTGGACCGTGAAGAACTGACGCGCATTTTGCGTGACTATGGCGAAGAACCGTACGCCTGGCAGATTGCCGGCAAGATTGTGGCTGCGCGGGAACAGCAGCCTATCACCACAACACTGCAGCTGGCAGATCTAGTGGCTTCGGCCGTGCCGCCGGCGGAACGCCGTAAAGCCAAGAACCCGGCAAGACGCACCTTCCAGGCAATCCGCATTGCCGTTAATTCCGAGATGGATGTGCTGAACGAGGGACTGGATGCCATTTTCAATTGTCTGGCACCGGGTGGTCGGCTTTGCGTGATCACCTTCCACAGCCTGGAAGACCGCCTGGTGAAAAACAAGTTCCGCCGTTGGGCACAGCGCTGCACCTGCCCGCCGGAACAGCCCATCTGCACCTGCGGCGGTATCCCCAAAGCAAAACTGATCACCCGTAAACCTATAGAGGCCAATGAGGAAGAACTGCAACAGAACCGAAGAGCGCGTTCTGCCAAATTGAGAGTGTTGGAGAAAGTATAACGAGGCAAAATCATGACAACTGTTTTATTGCATACCGGTCAGACGGCTCCCAAAATTGAGCGCAGAGAGCCGAATGTACGGGTGGTGCGCGGCGGCAAGCATGGCCTGAACCGCGCACGTCAGCTGGCAACTTCCATGGTCAACGTACTGGCAGTTGCTCTGCTGCTGGGTCTGGTGGTCAGTGTGGTGTACAGCCAGGCCAAAATCACAGAGCTGAACGGCCAGATCAATGAGACGATGGAGCAGCTCACCGCCGCCGAAAGTGAATATGACTATCTGGCAACCCAGATGAGCAACATTACCAGCCGTACCAGCCTGCAGCAGGTGGCCGAAGGTCAGCTTGGCCTGGTACAGGTGGACCCCAGCCAGATCACCTATGTCCAGCTGGAGGATCAGAGCGTGATCGAAAGAAACACCAACAGCACCGAGCTGTTCCTCTCTGATGTGCGTACAGCTGCGCTGAATCTGTTGGGCAGCCTGAACCCGTAACAGAACAATGTGTGGGCAGCGAGCCTTTTTACCAGCGGCGGCAACGCCGTGCGTAAAAAGGCTCGCCGCCGCAATCAGGGAAAAATCCTCCAAAAGGGAGTCGCTATGTCCAATCCTGTGCAAAATCCAAATCCGAATCCACATTTCCGGGCCAAGGTCCTGCAACGCACCTTGCTGGCTATTGCCATTTTTCTGATTTTCTTTTTCGGCGTTCTGATTTATCAGCTGTACGCCCTGCAGCTGCGTGACGCAGAACTGTACCGCACCGAGGCCGTTACCCAGCAGATGCAGGATACCGAGCTGCCTGCGGTGCGCGGTTCCATCTACAGTGCCAACGGCAAGCTGCTGGCCAAGAGCAACACCGTCTGGAACATTATTGCCAATCCGCTGCAATCCCAGAAAAACGGGGCGACCACCGCACAGCTGCAGACCGCGGCGGAAGAGATTGCCAACCTGTTGAACGATGGCACTACAGCGGAAAGCATCTTTAATATTTTGACGGCTACCAATTCCAACGGGGAACTGTATGAATACCGTGTGGTAGCCAAAGGCGTGGAAAAGCCGGTGGCGGATGCCATCATCGAATACTCCATGAACTACCGCACCGATCCGAAGGAAGGGGAGGAGCAGGGGTACCGCATTGTGGTACTTTCCACCGAGCAGACCTCCACGCGCAGCTATCCCTACGGCGCGTTTTTGTCCTCGGTGCTGGGATTCTGCAATGCCGACGGTTCCGGCGCTTACGGTCTGGAAAAATCCTATGACGATGAACTTTCCGGTACGCCGGGGCGCAGTATTGCCGAAACCAACGTAAACGGCGAAGTGCTGGCCAATGCGGAAGCGGATGTCTACCCGGCCATTGACGGCAACAACCTGAACTTGACCATCGATGAGAACGTACAGGCCATTGTAGAAGAGTACCTGACCGAGGCCATGAATACGTTCAGCGTGCATGGCCGCGGCAGTGCGATTGTGATGAATGTCAAGACCGGGGCCATTCTGGCTATGGCAACGGTGGAACAGTTTGACCCCAACGATCCCTACACCATCTACGACGAAAAAATGCAGGCGATCCTGGATAAGGAAGAACTGGACGAGGAAGATATTGACTGGCTCAAGAGCCGCCTGGGCGAAAAAGAGGTGGCGTCCATTATTGAGGACGGCAAGGTGAGCCGCGAAACCACCACCGACGAGGAAGGCAATACCGTCAGCAGTGAATATACCCAGCTGCAGGGTATGTTACGAGAGGCACAGTGGAAGAATAAGAACATCACCGAACTTTATATGCCCGGTTCGGTGTTCAAGCTGATCACCGCTTCCGCCGGTCTGGATTCCGGCATCATGACGGCTGGCCAGACATTCTACTGCAGCGGCGAGTTTACCGTAGACGCTGGTACAGTGTGGGAGCATACCTACCACTGCGCCAATGATACAGCCCACGGTCAGTTGGATATGGCCGGTGCTTTGAACCACAGCTGCAACCTGTGGTTTATCCAGGCTGCCCAGACACTGCAGCCCACGGTATTCTACGACTATATCCAGGCATTCGGCTTTACCCAGACCACGGGCATTGATCTTCCCAACGAAACTCGCTGGACCAGCGTTTATAATGCGGAACAGATGGCGGAAGTGGATACCAACCTGTATACGGCGGCGTTTGGCCAGAACGAAGCCATTACCCCCATGCAGATGGCTACGGCGGTGGCTGCCATCGCCAATGGCGGTTATCTGGTCACGCCCTATGTGGTGGACTCCATTACCGACAGTGATGGTAATGTGATTCAAAAGACCGAGGCCAACATCCGGCGCCAGGTGATTTCGGAAGAAGTCAGTGAACAGATTCTTGCCATGATGGAAACCAGTGTGGACCCCAACAGCGAGACTACTGACGGGTACCACTCCAATAAAAATGCCTATGTGGCAGGGTACCGTATTGGCGGAAAATCCGGTACGGCCGAACGTACCGACCGTGATCTGCGGTATGACGGCGACTATTACAAAACCATGAGTTTTGCCGCCGTACTGCCCATCGATGACCCCGAAATCGAAGTTTTTGTGGTTCTGGATGACCCGCGCTGGGTCCGTGACTTCGCCAGCGAAGTTGTGGCGCCGGTGGTTGGCAACATCATCAGCGAGGTGGCGCCGTATCTTGGCATTGAACAGGACCCCGATTACAACCCCACCGGAACGGTCACGGTGCAGACCTGCCTGGATTACACCTGGACCAATGCGCAGGTCACTTTGAACCAGCTTGGCCTGAAGCATAAACTCATCGGCTCCAACGGCACGATCGTATATCAGTATCCTTACGGTGGCAGCAAAGTCCCGGCAGGGTCTACGATCTACCTTTATACAGAAACGGATCAGGATGCCATGACAACCGTGCCCGATGTAATGGGCAAGAGCGGCAGTTTTGCCGAACAGATGCTGCGTGCCGCCAATCTCAACGTTCAGTTTGAGGGGGACAGCGGTGGAAATGTTGTGGCCCAGAGCGTTGCAGCCAATACAAGTACCGCCTACGGAACCATTGTCACTCTGACCATGGATTCTTCGGGCACAGAAGATAGCGCGGATACCACCTCCGAACCGGCGGCCTCCGAATCTGCGGAGGAAACACCGGCACCGGAAAGTGAAGAAACGTCCGGGGAATGACCCGGGCCGCGCATGGACTCAGTAATCAAAAAGGAGGCATATTTCTATGCAACCGATTCCCGCAAACGAATTGCTCGCCGGTCTGGCACTGGCAGAACCTGTTTCCATTCAGGCGGTTGTCACCGACAGCCGCAAGGTGGTCCCCGGGTGCGTCTTTGTCTGTTTCCCCGGTGAGCGTGTAGATGGCCATGATTTTGCTGCCGGTGCCTACCAGAAAGGCGCTGCGTATATCATTGCCAACCATCCGGTAGAGGGTGTTCCCGAGGACCGTACCGTTGTGGTGCCCAACAGCGCCCTGGCCATGATCCGGATGGCCTCCAATTACCGTATGCTGTTCAGCCCGCGTATCATCGGCGTTACGGGCAGTGTGGGCAAAACCACCACCAAGGAATTCTGCTACGCGGTTCTTTCCGCCTTTGGCAACACCCTCAAAACCGAAGGTAACCAAAACAATGATATTGGCGTTCCCAACACTTTGTTCCGCCTGGAAAACGCCACCGAGTATGCGGTGGTGGAGATGGGCATGGACCACGCCGGGGAGATCGAGCGACTGACCCGCTGCGTTCGCCCTTCCGCAGGCATCATTACCATGATTGGTGTTTCTCATCTGGAAAATCTTGGTACGCGAGAGAATATACTGAAAGCAAAGATGGAAATCTGTGCCGGGCTGCCGGATGGTGCACCCCTGGTGCTCAATGCCGACAATGACCTGCTGCCTGAGGCACAGGTGCCGGCCCGTTTGCGTGCTGTATGGTTTGGCGTGGAACGGGACGCAGACGTTCGTGCCCGCGATGTGCAGACCGGTCCGCAGGGGACCACCTTTACCATTGAAGATAAGGAATATGGAAACTTCTCGGTGTCGATTCCCACCGCAGGGCTGCATACAGTGTATGATGCCCTGGCAGCCTATGCGGCGGCCACTCGCCTGGGGCTGGACCCGGTTACCTGTGCGGCGGCACTGTCCCGCTACCAGACAACGGGAATGCGCCAGAACATTGTGGAAAAAGGCGGCGTGACAGTGATTGAGGATTGCTACAACGCCAGCCCGGACAGTATGAAAGCAGCCATCTCTGTACTGAAAGCATTGCCCAATCCTCGCAAAGTCGCTTTGCTGGGAGATATGCTGGAACTGGGCGATGCCAGTGAAGCAGGCCACCGTCATACGGGAGAGTGGGCAGCCGAAGCGAGCGTTGATGTACTGATCGCGTACGGCCCGCGCAGTGCAGCTATGGCAGAGGCGGCCAAGGCCAAGGGCGTAACAACTGTGCATTGCCAAAATGCCCAAGAGGTGCTACAATGTTTACGGCAATTTGTACACCCCGGTGACGCGCTGCTGGCCAAAGCAAGCCACGCGATGAAATTGGAAGATTTGTTGCAGGAGTATTACGCTGAATTGCCGCAGGCGTGACGGCTTCCCGTGCAGTCATGCCAAGAAAAGATGAGTTTTTTGGAGGAATGACTGCATGGAGCAAACTGTCTCCTATATGTTGGCCGCGGCCGCAGTGGGCGGCTTTGCCGTAACCGCTGTGACCTGCTGGCTGCTGATTCCGGTACTGCACCGCTTGCATTTCGGCCAGACCATCCGTGAGGAAGGGCCCACCTGGCATAATAAAAAGAATGGTACCCCCACTATGGGCGGTCTGGGATTCGTTTTCGGTATCCTGGTTACGCTGGGCGTGGTTTGGGGGCTGTTCCACAGCAAAGCCCCCGATGTATTGGGCCCCCAGCAGATGGCGGCCGGTATGCTGGTACTTTTCCTGGCGTTCGGTTCCGGTCTGATCGGTTTCCTGGATGACTTCATCAAGGTTATCAAACACCGTAACCTGGGTCTGACTGCCGGGCAGAAAATTGTTCTGCAGGTTGCTGTCACGGTCGGTTTTATGATTGGACTGCATGCACTGGGGCTGCTCTCCACAGAGGTTATGCTGCCGGTGGCCGGTGCGGTGGATTTTGGCATCTTCTTTTATCCCATTGCCTTTTTCGGCATTATCTTTTTGGTCAATGCCGTTAACCTTACCGACGGTCTGGACGGCCTGTGCACCGGTGTGACCTTTGTGTCTATGCTGGGCTATTTGCTGGCGGGCAGCCTGTTGGGCTTTGTGCATGTTTCGCTGATCGCTTCGGCAACGGCGGGTGCCTGTGCAGGGTTCCTTGTCTGGAACTTCTACCCGGCCAAGGTGTTCATGGGGGACACCGGCAGCATGTTCTTCGGCGGCCTGGTTACGGCACTGGCGTTTATTATGGACCGCCCCGAACTGGTGCTGTTCTTTGGTCTTGTGTATATCTGGGACGCCATTACGGTGGTGATCCAGCGCGTCTACTTTAAGCTCACCCACGGCAAGCGCATTTTCAAAATGACGCCGATTCACCACGCCTTTGAAATGCGCGGCTGGCGGGAAGTCAAGATTGACGGCTTCTTTGCCCTTATTGCGGCAGTGGGTGTGGCACTCGGTATCTTGTATATCTGTCTTGTATAACCGTACCTGGTGGTGCGGTGTTCCCCGGCACGCCCCGAAAGGAGGGCCACCCCTTTGCAAAACACATCTCTCAGCCTTTTGGCCCTGATTTTGGATCGTTCTGTTGGCAACATCATCCGCATGATCCGTGTGATCCGTCTGCCCAAAGCGGAGCGCGGACCCGTTTCATGGGGATTTGTAGGTACGTTGGCGGTAACGCTGGCTTACGGCCTGATTATGTTGTTTTCGGCCAGTTATTCCAGTGGTTATACCAAATACGGCGACATTTACCATTTTATCAAACCGCAGGCAATCGTAGCGGTCGTGGGATTTGCCGCCATGCTGTTTATGTCCCGCATCAACTACCGCGCACTGCGGTATCTCAACGAGACATTCTATTTCGTCACTTTGGTCCTTCTGGTTGTGGCACTGTTTATGCCCAGTGACAGCAACGGTTGTTACCGCTGGGTATATTTCCCGGGCGGCATGTCGCTGCAGCCGTCCGAAATGGCGAAGTTTGCCATTATTCTGGGAACCGCCGATGCGCTGGATAAGCGGAAGGACAAAATCAAGAATCCCATCTATGGAATTCTTCTGCCGGCACTGCCCCTGATTCCCGTTCTGATTCTGCTTAAATTGGAACCGCATAACTCCGCCATGCTGCTGATGTGCGCCATTTTCGGCACCATGATCTTTTGCGCGGGCGGCGGCGGTGCATGGCTGTTTGGCGCCATAGGCGTGGGTCTGGCCGGTGCGGCTGCATACTTAAACTATCTGGCCAACAGCGGCGGCTACGCGGCAGACCGACTGGGCGGTGTGTGGGGCCTTACCCCCACCGATACCACCAACATGCTGTGGCAGACCCGCCAGAGTGTGTACGCTATCTGTACCGGCGGGTTGTTCGGTGTTGGCATTGGCAACAGTGTCCAGAAGCACCAGTGGCTTCCTTATGCCGAGAATGACTTTATCTTCTCGGTCGTTTGTGAGGAGCTGGGCTTTGTGGGCGCCGTGGCGCTGATTCTGCTTTTCGCAGCGATCATTGTGCAGGGAATTTTAATTGCCCTGAATGCACCGGATTTCTTCGGCACCATGCTGGGCATCGGCGTTACGGCACAGGTGGCATGGCAGGCATTCTGCCATATTGGTGTGGCGACTGCATTGCTGCCCAATACCGGCATCAGTCTGCCGTTCTTCTCTTCGGGCGGCACCAGTTTGCTGCTGCTTTTGGGCGAAATGGGCGTTCTGCTCAGTATCTCTCGCACAGGCAACGCACGGCTGGAAGCCCGCAAAAAGCACAACCAGGAAGAGATGGACCGTAAGTTGGGCCGTGTGCCGCATCGTCCGGTCTATCGCCGCCAGAGGGTCTGATTACATAGCGGCAAAAGAAAAGGGGAGAGAATATGCGTGTTTTGATCGCTGCCGGCGGAACAGCCGGCCATATCAATCCGGCACTGGCTATTGCGGGAGCGCTGAAAGCGGCGGTTCCCACAGCGGAAATTCATTTTGCCGGTCGTCAGGAAGGCATGGAATACGGGCTGGTCACCAAGGCAGGATATCCTTTTCATCACATTGAGATCAACGGTTTTCAGCGCCACCTGAACCCTGAGAACATTGTGCGCAATGTGGTTGCGGTATGGCATTTGGCGCTTTCCGGCCCCCGTACCCAAAAGATTCTCAAAGAAGTGCAGCCGGATCTGGTTATTGGCTGCGGCGGCTACGTCAGCGGTCCTATTGTTCGCGCTGCGGCCAAGCGGGGAATCAAAACCGCGATCCATGAGCAGAACGCCTTTCCCGGTGTGACCAATAAATTGCTGGCCAAGGATGTAGATCTGGTACTGGCAGCCAGCGCCGATGCGGTGGAAAAACTTGGCGCGCCCGATAAGACGTTTGTAGTGGGCAACCCGGTTCGTCCGGAGGTTCTCACGGCAGACCGCACGGCGGCACGGCAGAAACTGAAAGCAGGGGATCGCACCGTGATCCTGAGCTTTGGCGGCAGCCTGGGCGCTGACCGCATCAACGAAGTGGTAGCGGACCTCTGTGCCTGGGAAAAGGAACAGGGCGCCAATGTGTTGCATTTGCATGCCACCGGTAAGCGCGGCGTGGGACTGTTTGCCAACCTGGAAAGGAAAAAGGGATTTGCGCCCGGCCCCAACCTTGTGGTAACACCGTATATCAACAATATGCCGCAGCTGCTGGCAGCGGCGGACCTGGTCATTGCACGGTCCGGCGCGTTGACTCTGGCAGAACTGGAAGCTGTGGGCCGGGCTTCGGTATTGATCCCCAGCCCTAACGTGGCAGAGAACCATCAGTATTACAATGCACTGGAATTGCAAAAAGCCGGTGCAGCGGTTGTGATCGAAGAAAAAGACCTTACAGGCGAAAAACTGATCGATACGGTCCAGAAAATGCTTGGAACGCCGGGTAAGCTGGCCGAGATGGGAGCGAATGCCAAAAAGCTGGGCAATCCGCACAGCCTTGAATTGATTACCGAAAAATTGCTGAGTCTTGTAAAGTGAAGTAACTTTACTCTTGAAAATACAGGAAAGGAGCCACCCACATGGACCGCGACCAACGAAGCCGGCAGCAAAAGTCCAGAGGTGGCTCCTTTACTCGTCCTGCGCAAAAACGCAGTCTGAGCAGCAGAATGGGGCTGCAGAAACAAAGACCGCAGACTACTGCGTCACGGCGTCCGGCCCCCAATCCCAACCCGCAGCCACAGCGCCGCCAGGCGCCGCCTGCACAGCAGTATCGGCACGGGACACAGCAGCTCAATCCCCAAAAAGCAGGTTACACACCGGGGGAACCGCGCAGGCAGCGGCGGGTCACGCAGGCAGAACTGCTGCGGCGCCGCAACCGGCGCCGTGCATTGGGCGTCCTGGGCGTTTTGGCGGTACTGGCGCTGGGTGCGATTGTTTCGATCAATCTGTTGTTCAAGGTCACATCCTTCAGGGTGGAAACTTTCGACCGGACCACACCGGCAGATACCGGTATCTATACGGAAGATGAAATCATTGCCGCCCTGGGCATTGAGACCAATACAAGTTTGTTTGGCTTTTCCACCACGGAAAAAACTGCGCAGCTTCAAACGCAGTTCCCGTATCTGGACAATGTAGAGGTTAACATCCAGCTGCCCGGTACAGTAATCATCAAGGTGACGCCCGCAACGGAACGGTTTGCCTGTATGTATTCCGGCGGATGGGTTGTACTCAGTGATTCTCTCAAAATCTTACGCAGCGATATTTCGCAGCCGGCAGGCTTAACGGTACTTTCCTGTTCTCTTCCGGCGGATTTTGCCCCTACACCGGGTGCGTTTGTGGAGCCGGTCAGCTATAATTCGCTGTTGGAAGGGGAGACCGAAACGGCCGAAACCGCCCATCAGGATGCAACAGAGATTCTGATGGAACTTCTGGATGAACTGGAAGCGGAAGCCTTGAGCGATGGCGTGACGGTACTCAATATCAGTGATCTGAGTGACATCTCCTTTACCTATCAGGACCGCATCCAGGTTTTGCTGGGAAACAGCAACCGTATGGATTATAAGGTGCGTCTGGCAGCTGTTGCCATTCTGGACCCTGAGAAGGGATTGGCAGCCAGTGATAAAGGAACGCTGGATGTAAGCTACCAGCAGACCGATGGAGAGATCAAAGGGTATTTTGCACCCGAGGAACCGGAACCGACGCCCACGCCTCAGCCGGAAGAAGGCGAGGAGGGTGAAGAAGGTGACACGGAATCCACAGATACCTCTTCCGATGCCGAAAGCCAATAAATAACAATGAAAAAGTCCCCGTGGACCATTGGTCCACGGGGACTTTTCATGATTTTTGTTGTCTGAATCAGACGTTCAGTTCAACTTTCTGTCCGACATCCTCGGCGTTAGCAGCAAGAATCGGAGCAATCACGTCTTTGAGGTATTCCTCAACCTGTTCCGGTGCACGACCGGTGAAGGCGTCAGGGCTCAGCTCGGCTTCGATTTCTTCGCGGCTCAGGCCGAAAGCGGGATCGGCTTCCACACGGGCAATCATATCGTTGGGTTTGCCCTCCTGTTTGACCACCGCTGCCGCAGCCACTGCGTGTTCACGCAGACGCTCGTGCAGTTCCTGACGGTCGCCGCCTTTTTTGACGGCTTTCATCATGATGTTTTCGCTGGCCATAAACGGAAGTTCGGCCATGACACGTGCACGGATTACCTTGGGGTAAACAACCAGGCCGTCCGAAACATTCAGCAGGATGTTCAGGATAGCATCGGCCGCCAGGAAACCCTCCGCCATGGCAATACGCTTGTTGGCAGAGTCGTCCAGGGTGCGTTCAAACCACTGGGTGCCGGCGGTCATGGCGGGGTTCAGCACGTCCACCATCAGGTAACGGCTCAGTGCGCAGATACGCTCGCAGCGCATGGGGTTGCGCTTATAAGGCATTGCGGAAGAACCAATCTGATTCTTTTCAAAGGGCTCTTCCATTTCTTTGAAGTTGGCCAGCAGGCGGATGTCGGTAGCCATCTTCATGGCACTCTGCCCCAAACCGGCAACGGCAGAAAGCACGTTGTAGTCTACTTTGCGGCTGTAGGTCTGGCCGCAGACCGGTACCACCTTGGCAAAGCCCATCTGGGCGCAGACATCGGCTTCCACAGCCTTAACCTTGGAAGAATCGCCGTTGAACAGCTCCATGAAGCTGGCCTGGGTGCCGGTAGTGCCTTTGACACCGCGCAGAGCCAGCTGGCTGATCTGGTGATCGATCTCCTCCAGGTCCATGTACAGCTCGTTCATCCACAGAGTGGCACGTTTGCCAACAGTGGTCAGCTGGGCGGGCTGGCAATGGGTATAGGCCAGGCAGGGCATATCCTTGTATTCATCGGCAAATTTGGCCAGGTTTGCCAGTACGCCGATGATCTTTTTACGGACCAGCTGCAGGGCTTCCCGCATGATGATCACATCGGTGTTGTCGCCCACGTAGCAGCTGGTAGCACCCAGATGAATAATGCCTTTTGCCTTGGGGCACTGCAGGCCGTAGGCGTAGACGTGGCTCATCACGTCATGACGGACCAGCTTTTCCCGGGCGATGGCATCTTCGTAGTTGATGTCATCCTTGTGCGCTTCCAGTTCGGCAATCTGTTCATCGGTAATGGCAAGGCCCTGCTTCTGCTCAGCCTTGGCCAGCGCGATCCACAGTTTGCGCCAGGTACGGAACTTGTTGTCGTCAGAGAAGATATACTGCATCTCGTCCGAAGCATAACGGGTGCTGAACGGAGAGATATAGCGGTCATGTTGTGCCATTGCGAAATCCCTTTCTTACAGCTTGAAGTAGTTGACGCCACCCTCAAAGATCGGCTGGTACTTGTCGCCGGTGACGTTCTTGTAGAGCAGTTCACCGCTGCGCTCGCTGTGGCCCATTTTGCCCAGCACACGGCCATCGGGGCTGGTAATGCCTTCAATGGCAAGTACAGAACCGTTGGGGTTGTAGCGCAGATCCATCGTGGGATGGCAGGTCAGATCCACATACTGCGTGGCAACCTGTCCGTTCTCGATCAGTTTCTGGAGCAGGTCATCATTGCAGACGAAACGGCCTTCGCCATGGCTGATGGCAATCAGATGCTCGTCGTTGACATCGCATTCGCTCAGCCAGGGGCTCTTGTTGCTGGCAATCCGGGTACGGACCAGCATGCTCTGGTGACGGTGGATCGTATTGAAGGTCAGGGTCGGGTCATTTTCTGTGATGGGACGAATCTCACCGTAGGGAACAAGACCCAGCTTGATCAAAGCCTGGAAGCCGTTGCAGATGCCCAATGCCAGACCATCGCGCTGGTTCAGCAGGCGGTTGACGGCATCGGCCACCGCAGGGGCGCGGAAGAAAGCCGAAATGAACTTGGCAGAGCCGTCCGGTTCGTCACCGCCGGAGAAACCGCCCGGCAGCATCAGGATCTGGGCTTCATCCAGTTCCTTCACAAGGGCTTCGCAGCTTTCGGCAACATCGGCGGGCGTCAGGTTTTTCAGAACCAGGATGTGGGGATCGCCACCGGCACGGCGGAAAGCACGAGCGGTATCATATTCGCAGTTGGTGCCGGGGAATACCGGAATCACCACACGAGGCGTGGCAAGGCGCACAGCGGGGGCAACACGGTCAGTCATGGAGCAGGGGTAGTTCAGCTCCTGCACAGCGTCACCCTTCTTGCGGTAGGGGAATACAGGCTCCAGCTTGGACTCCCACAGTTCCTGCAGGTGCGCCAGATCAATCTTTTTGCCCTCGGCTTCCAGCGAGTAGTCCACAGTGGTAAAGCCAAGGAATTCACCGGCAGCGGGGTCCAGCAATTCCAGAATGACAGAGCCGTAAGCGGGCTTGAACAGTTCGTTCAGGTCAAGATCGTTGCTCAACTGCAGGCCCACATGGTTGCCCACACACATCTTGAACAGTGCTTCGGCAATGCCGCCGTATCCGGGGGTGGCAGCTGCCAGAACCTTGCCTTCGTCGATCATCTGCTCCACCGTTTTGTAAATGGAAAGCAGGCTGGCGATTTCCGGCAGACCGTCCTTGTACTGCGGGCGCAGCATGACAACGGAGCTGTTGGCCTTTTTGAACTCGGCGCTTTGCACATCCTTGGTGTTGCCAACGGCAGTGGCAAAGCTGACCAGCGTGGGAGGTACATCCAATCCTTCAAAGCTGCCGGACATGGAATCCTTGCCGCCGATAGAGGCGATACCCAGACCCATCTGTGCATCCAGAGCACCCAGCAGAGCAGCCATCGGCTTGCCCCAACGGGTGGGGTCGTCGTTCATGTGCTCAAAGTATTCCTGGAAGGTCAGGTACATGTCCTTGTGATGGAAACCGGCGCAGACCAGTTTGGTCACGCTCTCCACAACGGCCAGATAGGCGCCGCGGTACGGGTCCGCTTCGGTCAGATAGGGGTTGAAACCCCATGCCATACCGGAGCAGGTGGTGGTCTCACCGTCTACCGGCAGTTTGGCGACCATAGCCATGGTGGGGGTCAGCTGATACTTGCCGCCGTACGGCATGAGCACGGTGGCAGCACCAATGGTGGAGTCAAAGCGCTCGCCCAGGCCCTTCTGGCTGCAAACGTTGAGGTCAGAAACCAGATTTTCCATCTTTTCTTCAAAGGTGGAACCGGCCCACTGTGGCTGCCAGACATGAGCAGGCAGGATATGGACGTTGGCATGACGCTCGGCACCGTTGGAGTTCAGGAATTCACGGGAGAGGTCTACAATTGCCTTGCCGTTCCAGATCTCGCGCATCCGCTTCTCTTCGGTTACGGTAGCCACAATGGTGGCTTCCAGGTTCTCTTCATGGGCATAACCGATAAAGGTGTCGGCGTCGGCAGCAGCCACTGCCACGGCCATACGTTCCTGGCTTTCGCTGATGGCCAGCTCGGTACCGTCCAGGCCCTCGTACTTCTTGGTGACTTTGTTCAGGTCGATACGCAGGCCGTCGGCCAGTTCGCCAATGGCAACGGAAACACCGCCGGCGCCAAAGTCGTTGCAGCGCTTGATCAGGCGGCAGGCATCCTCACGGCGGAACAGACGCTGCAGCTTGCGTTCGATGGGGGCGTTGCCCTTCTGGACTTCGGCACCGCAGGTTTCCAGGCTGGTCAGCTTGTGGGCTTTGGAGGAACCGGTGGCACCGCCAATACCGTCACGGCCGGTGCGGCCGCCCAGCAGGATGACCACGTCGCCGGGGGCGGGTTCCTCACGACGGACATGGCTGGCCGGGGTGGCGCCCACGACCGCACCGATCTCCATACGCTTGGCCACATAACCGGGGTGATAGAGTTCGGCAACCTGGCCGGTAGCCAGGCCAATCTGGTTGCCGTAGCTGGAATAACCGGCGGCAGCGGTAGTGACCAGCTTGCGCTGGGGCAGCTTGCCGGACATGGTCTCGGAAACCGGCTTCAGCGGATCGCCCGCACCGGTAACACGCATGGCCTGATAAACATAGCTGCGGCCGGACAGGGGATCGCGGATGGCACCGCCAATGCAGGTGGCGGCACCACCGAAGGGCTCGATCTCGGTGGGATGGTTGTGGGTCTCGTTCTTGAACAGGAACAGCCAATCCTGCTCTTCGCCGTCTACATCACATTTGATCTTGACGGTGCAGGCGTTGATCTCTTCGCTCTCATCCAGATTCTTCAGAATGCCGCGCTGCTTCAGTGCTTTGGCGCCAATGGTGGCGCAGTCCATCAGAGTGCGGTTCTTCTTGTCACGGCCGGTTTCTTCGCGCAGGGCCATGTAACGGTCAAAAGCAGCCTGTACCAGTTCGTCATCGATCTGAACGTCATCCAGAATGGTGCCAAAGGTGGTGTGGCGGCAATGGTCGGACCAGTAGGTATCGATCAAACGGATCTCGGTGATGGTGGGATCACGATGCTCGCTCTTGAAATAATCCTGGCAAAATACGATATCAGCATGGTCCATGGCCAGACCCTTTTCAGTCCGGAAGGCTTCCAGCGCGGCGTCATCCAGGGCGGTAAAGCCGTCCAGCGTTTCCACCTCGGTGGGGATGGCAAATTCCATCTTGAGCGTTTCGCGCTCTGCCAGGCTGGCTTCGCGGGCTTCCACGGGGTTGATAACGTATTTCTTGATGGAAGCCAGATCTTCTTCGGTCAGGTCACCATCCAGCAGGTAGACGCGGGCGCTGCGCACATCGGGGCGCTCACCCTGGCTCAGCAGCTGGATGCATTGGCTGGCCGAGTCGGCACGCTGGTCAAACTGACCGGGCAGGTATTCCACCGCAAACACAGTGGAAGCGGCAGGCAGTTCGGTGTAGGCCACATCGACCGGCGGCTCGCTGAACACCGTAGGAATGGCCTGGTTGAACAGGGCTTTGTCAATGCCTTCCACGTCATAACGGTTGACCAGGCGCAGGCCTTTCAGCCGGGTGATGCCCAGCAAATCAACCAACTCATGGAACAGGCCCTGGGCTTCACCGTCGAAGCCGGGCTTTTTCTCAACATAAATGCGATAAACCATTATAGTTCCTCCTGATTACTGCATGGCAGCCAGTGCGCGTGCACCGATGTCGCTGCGTTTATGCAGTTTCTCAAAATGGATGTTTTCACTGGCAGCGTAGGCCTGTTTCAGTGCCTGGGGCAGTGTGTCGGCGGTGGCAGTCACACCCAGCACACGGCCGCCGCTGGTGACCAGAACACCGTCTTTCAGAGCGGTACCTGCGTGATAAACCGTCACGTCGGCACAAGCGGGCAGCTGACCTTCCGTAAGGCCGGAAATCTCCTTGCCTTTTTCGTAAGACAGGGGATAACCGCCGCTGGCAAGGATCACGCAGGCAGCGGCACCATTGCGGAATTTCACTTCCGTTTCGGCCAGAGTACCGTTGGTGGTGGCTTCCATGATGGTCAGCAGATCACTTTCCAACAGAGGCAGGACCACCTGCGTTTCGGGATCACCGAAACGGCAGTTGTACTCGATGACCTTGGGACCGTCCGGGGTCAGCATCAGGCCGAAGTACAGGCAGCCTTTGAAGGGGCAGCCTTCGGCCTGCATGGCAGCTACGGTGGGCAGGAAAATTTCCTTCATGCAACGCTCGGCTACTTCCGGGGTGTAATACGGGTTGGGGGCAACCGTGCCCATACCGCCGGTGTTCAGACCCTGGTCGCCATCCAGAGCCCGCTTGTGGTCCATGCTGGAGACCATCGGTTTGACAGTCTTTCCGTCACAGAAGGATAATACACTGACTTCCGGGCCGGTCAGGAACTCTTCCACCACCACATGGTTGCCGGAAGCACCGAACTTTTTGTCCAGCATGATTTCTTTTACGCCGGCAACTACGTCCTCGTGGTTCTGGCAGATCAGGACACCTTTGCCCAGGGCCAGACCGTCGGCCTTGATGACAACAGGGTACTTGTTTTTGCTTTCCACATACTCGATGACTTTGGCAGGATCGTCAAACACTGCATAGTCAGCGGTGGGAATGCCGTATTTCTGCATCAGGTTCTTACTGAACACTTTGCTGGCTTCAATGCGTGCAGCAGCCTTGTCGGGACCAAAAGCGGGGATGCCCACGGCTGCCAGTGCGTCCACCATGCCAAGTGCCAGCGGATCATCCTGCGCCACAACCACATAGTCAAAGGCTTCCTCTTTGGCAAAGGCAACCATGGCTTCCACGTCGGTGGCGGCGATGGCCTTGCAGTGGGCATCGTAGCTGATGCCGCCGTTGCCGGGGGCACACCAGATCTCGGTGCACCGGGGACTTTGCTTCAGCGCGCGGATAATGGCGTGTTCACGCCCGCCGCCGCCTACAACGAGAATCTTCATACTAAACTCCTTTGACAGCACAACTGCCCGCGACGAAAAAACGCCGCAGGCAAGTGCAATTTTTTAGTGATGGAACAACCGGATACCGCAGAACGCCATGGCAATGCCATAACGGTTGCAGGTGTCGATAACCTGCTGGTCGCGGATGGAACCACCCGGCTGTACAATGGCGGTCACGCCGCTGCGGCGGGCGCGCTCGATATTGTCACCAAAGGGGAAGAAGGCATCGCTGCCCAGGGACACACCGGTCACCTTATCCAGCCATGCACGCTTTTCTTCGGCGGTCAGGGGCTTGGGCTGCTCGGTGAAGGTCTCGGCCCACACATCATCGCCAATTACGTCCTGCGGCGTATCGCCGATATAAACGTCAATGGCGTTATCGCGGTTGGGCTTGGACAGATCGTCACGGAAAGGCAGGTTCAGTACCTGGGGCATGTGGCGCAGCTGCCAGTTGTCAGCCTTCTGGCCGGCCAGGCGGGTGCAATGCACACGGCTCTGCTGACCGGCACCTACGCCGATGGTCTGGCCGTCCTGTACATAGCAGACGCTGTTGGACTGGGTGTATTTCAGAACGATCAGGCTGATGATCAGGTCACGGCGCTGGTCGGCGCTGATGTCCTTGTTTTCGGTAACGATGTTCATCAGCATCGTTTCGTTGGAAATCTCCAGATCCTGGCGGCCCTGCTCGAAGGTGACGCCAAAGACCGTGCGGCGCTCCAGCGGGGCGGGTTCGTAGTTCGGGTCGATGGCCACGATGTTGTAGTTGCCCTTTTTCTTGGACTTGAGCACTTCCAGGGCGTCGGCGTCATAGCCGGGAGCGATGATACCGTCGCTGACTTCGTGCTGAATCAGCTTGGCGGTGGACAGATCGCACACATCCGACAGTGCGATCCAGTCACCAAAGCTGGACATGCGGTCCGCACCGCGGGCACGGGCATAAGCGCAGGCCAAGGGGCTCAGTTCTGCATCTGCATCAATGTGATACATGGCGCGCAGCGTGTCATCCAGGGGCATGCCAATGGCCGCACCGGCAGGGGAAACATGCTTGAAGCTGGCCGCAGCGGGCATGCCCAGTGCCTTTTTCAGATCACGAACCAGCTGCCAGGAGTTGAAAGCATCCAGAAAATTGATGTATCCGGGGCGTCCGTTGAGGATTTCTACCGGGAGCTCGGCGTCGTCGGCCATGTAGATACGTGCGGGCTTCTGGTTGGGGTTGGTGCCGTATTTCAGTTGAAATTCTTTCATTGATTAACCCTCCACCGCATTGTATTTGTTCAGAATGATGTCTTCGTAGTCGCCGGTCTCCAGCGTGATGGTGCGCACAAAGAGGCTGACTTTATTATCTTCGTTGAGGGATTCCCACAGTTTGCCGGCCAGTTCGGCACCGTCATTTTCGTCAATGGCAATGCGCATGGGCTCACCGGCGTAGCTGGGAATGGGGGAACCGTTCTTCAGATAGGTGCTGATGAAATGGCCCTCGCCGGCAACCGGCTGCGGATAGTCAAAGGTCTGGCGCTGTACGCTGGCGGCGTTTCCTTCACAGCTCTTGACGATGGAAAGCTTGTAACCGCCGCGGCGCATATCCACAACACCGGAGATGCGCGGCGTGAAGTTGGGCGCGTCATCCTCATAAGTGCGGGTGGCCAGGGCTGCTTCAAAGCTGTAGCCGGGGAACAGGTTGCCGTTCATGAACTGGGCGATGGTATCGGTCTGATCGCCGTTGGTGACCACGGTGGTTTCCCGCAGGGTCAGCACAGCGTTGTAAATGATCAGATGGGGATCTTCCAGTTTGGCGGGATCGGCCGCCACCGTACGGATACCGCCCGGAATGGCTTCAAACACCCGGTTGCGGCTGTTGGCGCTGCGGCCCATGATCCAGTAAGCGATAACCGCCTTCTGGGCGTCAGGTGTCATGCCCAGCACAATGCCGCGGCCGGGATACTCATTGCCGGAAAGATATTTGAACAAATTCTTTTTCATTGCTTACACCTCATCGTTGCAAACCATCGCCAATGCCTGGGGCAGCAGTTTCCATTCGGCTTCCACCATCACGCGCTTCTGCAGGATCTCCGGCGTATCGCCGGGCTGCACAGCCACCGCTTTCTGCAGCAGAATGGGACCTCCGTCGCATTCCTCGTTGACCAGGTGCACGGTGGCGCCGGTCAGCTTCACGCCACGGGCCAAAGCGGCTTCGTGGACACGCAGACCGTAAAAGCCGGGGCCGCAGAAACTGGGAATCAGGCTGGGATGTACGTTCAGGATGCGGTTGCGATAGGCCTCGATGACACGGGGCCCCAGCACCGAGAGAAAACCGGCCAGAACCACCACATCGATGTTGTGGCTCTGCAGGGTATCCAGCAGGGCAGCGTCGAAAGCCTCACTGTCGGCGTATTCCTTGCGGGCGACCACGGCCGTTTCCACACCGAAGTTTGCGGCGCGTTCCAGCGCATATACGCCGGGCTTGCTGGCAACCACCAGCACGATCTTGCCGCCCGGGTTTTCACCGCGGGCTTCGCTTTCCAGCAGGGCCTGCAGATTGGTGCCGCCGCCGGAAACCAGTACGGCTACACGCTTCATACCAGTTCCACCCCGTCGCCTTCCACGATGGTGCCCAGGCGGTAAGCGCCTTCCTGACCGTTGGCATGCAGGATCTCCAGGGCTTTTTCGGCGTCCTCGGCAGCCACAACAATGGTCATGCCTACGCCCATGTTGAAGGTGTTGAACATATCGCGCTCGGGCACGTTGCCTTCTTTGGCCAGTACCTCAAACAGGGCGGGGGTGCGCACATCGGCCTTGGCAATATGGGCGGCGCAGCCCTTCTTCAGGCTGCGGGGGATGTTCTCATAGAAACCGCCGCCTGTAATGTGGGAAACACCTTTTACGGTGACCTGCTCCATCAGGGCCAGCACCGGCTTGACGTAGATCTTGGTGGGGGCCAGCAGAGCCTCGCCCAGGGTCTTGTCCATACCGTCAAAGGTCTTGTCCAGCACTTCAGGATGGTTGTCGATGTCAAAAATCTTGCGGACCAGCGAGAAACCGTTGGAGTGTACACCGGTGGAAGGCAGCGCCAGAATCACGTCGCCGGGCTGCATGGTGGAGTTGTCCAGGATCTTGCTCTTGTCCACTACACCAACGGTGAAGCCGGCCAGATCGTATTCTTCTTCAGGCATCATGCCGGGATGCTCGGCCGTTTCGCCGCCTACCAGAGAGCAGCCGGCCTGTACGCAGCCTTCCGCTACGCCCTTGACGATTTCGGCAATTTTTTCGGGAATGTTTTTGCCGCAGGCGATGTAATCCAGGAACACCAGCGGTTTGGCACCGGCGCAGATAACATCGTTCACACACATGGCAACACAGTCAATGCCAATGGTGTCGTGCTTGTTCATATACTGGGCCACACGCAGTTTGGTGCCCACGCCGTCGGTGCCGGAGATCAGGACCGGGTGCTCCATACCGGAGCAGTCCAGTTCAAACAGACCACCGAAACCGCCCAGACCGCCGATGCAGTTCTCGGTCATCGTGCGGGCCACATACTGCTTCATCAGCTCAACGGAGCGGTAGCCGGCCGTAATATCCACGCCGGCGGCGGCGTAGCTGGCAGAATAGCTTTTTTCCATGTCGGTTACTCCTATCGGGTATTGTTGCAAAGACACGGGCGCGGCGCAGGGGGCCGCGGGCCGGTCACAGTTTTTTCTTGGGGTTGGAAGTGCTCAGCGGCTTGTCGTAGACAATGTCCATCGTTTCCCCCGGAGGGTCCACGGGGTACTGTCCGGTAAAGCAGCCGGTGCAGAATCCGCAGTGGCTGTGAATGGCCAGCTGCTGCACATGCTCAATGCTCAGGTAGCCCAGCGTATCGGAACCCACCAGCTTGTTGATCTCCTCCACGGTATGGCCGGTGGCGATCAGCTGCTTTTCGTCAGGAATATCAGTGCCGAAATAGCAGGGATGGGCAAAGGGCGGGGCGCTGATGCGGTAGTGGACCTCTTTGGCGCCGGCTTCGCGCAGCAGGCGGATGGTACGGGCACTGGTGGTGCCGCGGACGATGGAGTCATCTACCAGCACAACACGCTTGCCTTTGACAGTGGAAGAAATGGCGTTCAGTTTGATGCGCACGCTGTTTTCACGCTGCTTCTGGTTGCCCTGGATAAAGGTCCGGCCCACGTATTTGTTCTTGATGAAACCGATGCCGTAGGGGATACCGCTTTCCTGGGCATACCCAAGGGCGGCATCCAGGCCGGAGTCGGGGGCGCCGATGACAACGTCGGCTTCCACCGGATGTTCCTGCGCCAGGAAACGGCCGGCCTGCAGCCGGGCTTCGTGTACGCAGGTGCCTTCCAGAACCGAGTCGGGACGGGCAAAATAGATGTACTCGAAAACGCACATGGTGTGCGGTGCCGTACCGCAGTGGGTATCGATGCAGCGCAGACCGTTGTGATCGGCAATAACGATCTCGCCGGGGCGCACGTCGCGCACAAAGGTGGCACCCACAGCATCCAGGGCGCAGGACTCGCTGGCAAAGGCATAGCCGCTTCCGTCGGGCAGTTCACCAATGCACAGGGGGCGGAAACCGTGAGGATCACGGGCCGCGATGAGCTTGGTGTGGGTCATAATGACCAGGCTGTATGCGCCCTCGATGTCATCCATGGTGCGGCTGACGGCCATCTCGATGTTGGGGGTCAGCAGCCGGTTCTGCGTCAGCAGATAGGCGATGACCTCCGTATCCGAGGTGCCGTGGAAGATGGAACCGCTCATCTCCAGCTTGCGGCGCAGCTTGGGGGCATTGACCAGGTTGCCGTTGTGGCACAAAGCCATGGCGCCCTTGCAGTGATGCAGGATCATCGGCTGTGCATTGGAACGGCTGCGCTGGCCGGCGGTGGCATAACGCACGTGACCGGTAGCCATTTTGGCGTTGTGAGGCAGTTCTTCCAGTACACGCTTGGTAAATACTTCGCTCACCAGGCCCAGGTCACGGTGGCCGGACAGAACGCCGTCCACGTTCAGCGCCATGCCGCAGCTTTCCTGGCCGCGGTGCTGCAACGCGTACAGCGCGCTGTATACGGCGCTGACCATATCGGTCTCGCCGGTTTTGTCATAGATACCGAAGACACCGCACTCCTCGTGCAGCGATTCGGTGTATTGAGAAAGTTCACTCATTCCGCTTTCTGCTCCGTTTTCTCAAATCAGCCCAGCAGGCGTTTCATCACTTCCTGGTATGCGTCGGCCTCGCCGCCCATGTCACGGCGGAACAGGTCCTTATCCAGGTGAGCACCGGTGGTGGCATCCCAGAAACGGCAGGTGTCGGGGCTGATCTCGTCGGCCAGGATGATGGTGCCGTCAGACAGGCGGCCGAACTCCAGTTTGAAGTCGATCAGGCGAATGTTGGCATCCAGAAGGATCTTCTTCAGCACTTCGTTGACCTTGAAGGCGTACTTGGTGATGGTATCGATCTCTTCCTGGGTAGCCAGATCCAGGGCCAGAGCGTAGTAATGGTTGATGAACGGGTCATGCAGATCGTCGTTCTTGTAGCTGAATTCCAGGATGGGAGTCTTGAAGGGGGTGCCTTCGGGAACGCCCATGCGCAGGCTGAAGTGACCGGCGGCCACGTTGCGAATGATGACTTCCAGAGGAACGATCTCAACCTTCTTCACAAAGGTGTCGCGGTCATTGATCTCTTCCACATAGTGGGTGGGAACGCCCTCTTTTTCCAGCTTCTGCATCAGCGCGTTGGACAGTTTGTTGTTGACGATGCCCTTGTCGCGGATGGTGCCCTTCTTTTCGCCGTCACCGGCGGTGGCATCGTCCTTATAGTGGACCATGACGATTTCAGGATCGCTGGTAGCGAAAACCTGCTTTGCCTTGCCTTCGTACATCTGTTCTTTAACTTCGTATTTCATGATAAACGCTCCCTTTATGTAATGTATAAAAACGGGGATAAAACGCAATTTCATTGTACCCCGTTTTGTGGCAGTGTGCAAGAAATTGTTTACATTGCAGCGGCTTCCGCAGCAATGGCGGCGTCCTTTTTGGCGATGGCCGCAGCGGTGTCGGCACGGAACTGATCCAGCTTGGCAGCCAGTTCGTCATCGGCTACGGCAAGAATGGCCACAGCCAGGTAGGCGGCGTTCTTGGCGCCATTGAGGGCAACGGTGGCAACGGGGAAACCGCTGGGCATCTGCACGGTGGCCAACAGGGCGTCCAGACCGTCCAGAGCACCGCCTTTCATGGGGATGCCGATGACCGGCAGGGTGGTGTTGGCGGCAAAGGCACCGGCCAGGTGTGCGGCCATACCGGCGGCGCACAGGATTACACCGTAACCGTTGGCACGGGCGGATTTGGCAAAAGCCGACGCCGCCTCGGGCGTACGGTGCGCCGAGAGGACGTGGGCCTCAAAGGGGACGCCAAAGTCCTTCAGCACGGTGCAGGCTCCCTTGACAACGGACCAGTCGCTGTCGGAACCCATGATGATCGCTACTTTTTTCATTGGTAAGCTCCTTTCCTGATTACACGCCAGATGAAAAAAGCGCAGCGGCCGGCAAAACGGTACACTGCGCTCTTTGGATATGTGAATACGGCATGCGGGGTACAAAGAACCCGTGGAAAAAACCAAGACGCAACAATGAGCCTTGCACGGAAGTTCCCCCTTTATATAAAGAAGTAAAGTACCCTTGTAAAATCAGTGTAAGGCGAAAGGGGAAAAAATGCAAGATGGAGACTGTTTTTTCGGCCAAAAAACCACAGGAAAGAGTTTTCCCTGCCGCTTTTTGTCGTTTTTGATGGGGCTTGAAACCGAAAGGTATGACTTTCTAAAAATGGGCAAAAAGAGAAAAAAGATTTCTATGGTGCTGCGGGTCGAATTATGGTACAATATGGAAAAATATACCCCGAAGTGAGGAGTACCCCATGGAGAAAATGCCCAAAGACAGCCAGCGTACTACGTTGCACGGAAAAGAAGAACATGTCAAACAGGTCTTCCGGGACCAGATTGCCGAAGCAGCCGGTTTGCTGGAGGTACTTCTTTCCGGCATTGTACTGGTCGGCCTTTTGTTCAGCATTGTGCCGTTGCTGCAATGGATGCCCGGCCTGATCGTGGACGGTAACGAAGTGGAGGTTTACGAATTTCTGACCCGTGCGCTGGATATTGTCATCGGTATCGAGTTTATCAAGATGCTGGCCAAACACAGCCCG
>NZ_JACJKP010000002.1 GCF_016901605.1 Gemmiger formicilis | reverse complement strand
TTTTCAAAGTACTCCTGATTTTCCATGCCATCCGGTGCACGGAAGTACGGCAATTTTGTATCGCCAAACGTAAATTCAAAGTTGCATTTTTCTGCAATCTTATTAGTGTTTTCGCAGGCTTCCGGCACCATGGAGAACAGATCATACATTTCGTCCGCACTTTTCAGATAGAATTCATCTGTCTGAAACTCCATGCGGTCCGCATCTGCAATAGTCTTTCCCGTCTGGATGCAAAGCAGAATACTCTGCATTTTTGCATCCTCTTTGGTAATATAGTGCGCATCGTTGGTTGCCACCATCGGGATGCCCGTTTCCCGGGAAAGGCGCATCAGCTGAGGCAGAACTACCTGGTCTTCTTCCAGGCCATGATCCTGCAGCTCAATATAATAATTTCCCTCACCAAACAGGTCCTGGTAATACAGCGCTGTGCGTTTGGCTCGTTCGTAATCCCCCGCCAAAATCGCCTTGGGCACTTCTCCCGCCAGACAGGCCGAAAGACAAATCAAGCCTTCATGGTGCTGCTCCAACAGTTCTTTATCAATGCGGGGCTTTGAGTAAAAGCCGTCGATAAATCCAGCCGACACCAGCTTGATCAGGTTTTTATATCCTGTTTCGTCTTTGCACAACAAAATCAAATGGCTGTTACCATCAATCCGGTTTACCTTATCAAACCGGGTACGTGTTGCGACATATACTTCACAGCCAATGATGGGCTTGATCCCCGCCGCTTTTGCTGCATCAAAAAACGCGACGCTTCCATACATGACACCATGGTCCGTAATGGCACAGGCAGTCTGCCCCATCGATTTCAGATGTTCAAACATCCGATCAATGCGGCAGGCTCCATCCAACAGGCTGTACTCTGTATGCACATGCAGATGGGTGAATTGTCTTGTTGTAACGTCAGGCATGGTTGGTTTCCTTTTCCGTTTGGGATGGCTCCGACAGACGCTTTGCCGCCTCCTGGATTCGTTTGAATCGATGGGACAGACCTGCTTTGCTCACCGGCGGGTCCATCTTCTGGGCCAGTTTGGCCAGCGGAAGATCCGGATACTGCATACGCAGTTCTGCGGTCTGGCGCAGAGCTTCCGGCAGTGTTGCCAGCGCATCGGCTTCTTTCAGACGTTCGATCGCCATTTGTACCTGTACGGCTGCCTGTACACTTTTTCCCAGGTTGGCCGTCTCGCAGTTGGAAAGACGATTCGTCTTATTTCGCATTTCATTATAAAGGCGCTGGTCCATTATGCGCATGGCAGCGCCTCCTGCCCCCATAAAAGTCAGCAGATCTTCGATATGGTCCGCTGCTTTAATATAAACCGTATTGGCACCTTTTCGCAACGCACGGTGGGGGTGAAAATCATGTTCCGCCAGCATGGCTTCCAGCTGTTGGGACAGGTAGTGGCGCGTGGACAGGAACTCCAGATTATAACTTTTTTCCGGGTCTGTCATTGTACCGCAGCACAAAAAAGCGGTTGCAATAAAAGTCTGCATACACTTTTGACATTTAAAGTGTTCCGGCCGAATGCGCAGTGTGGGTTCTTTTCCGGTGTGTCCAAACAGATCCAGCATTTTGGGAATCTGATCTTCCGCTTTTACGCTGAACTCAAAAACCGGTCCGGTGGGACGTTCTTTTCTGAGAACCTCTCCTTCAATTCCACAGCGGCGATAAGATTTTTGGGCAAAAATCGCCACGCCTTCATTTTCGGTCTGCAAAACAACACCGCGGTCATCAAAATACTTACCAAAACAGGCCACCGCATAAGCGGCGGCCACATTGCAACAAGGTTTTGTGATTTTGTGACGCAATATCTCGTTCTTTACTTCTTGTGAAAAACTCAAACGATGATCCTCCTTAGGATTGCGTCAAAAAGATTACAGTGTTCTTTTTGCATCACGATGCTGAACACTGGGGGCATACCCCAGCTTTTGACAAAATTCGCCAATCTTGCGTGCGAATGTAATAGAGCGATGTTTACCACCCGTACAACCCACCGCAATCATCAACTGGCTTTTGCCCTCCTTAACATACAGGGGCAGCGCATATTCCAGCATGTTTTCATACCGGTTCAGCAGTTCTTGTGATTCCGGCGCCGCCATAACATAGTCCACAACCGCCTGATCCATTCCCGTGAGGTTCTTCAATTCCGGTACATAGAACGGATTGGGCAAGCAGCGAACGTCCAAAACCAGATCCGCTTCCTGCGGAAGTCCGTACTTAAAACCGAACGAAACCACCGTCAGGGCCATCGGACATTTACCCTTATCCAAAAACAGGCTGCATACCCGTTCTTTATTCTGGGCGGCGCTCAACAGCGAAGTGTCAATCACATATTTGGCACGGCTGCGCAAAGGCTGCAGCAGCCGCCGCTCCCGTTCGATGGCTTCCTCGACAGAAACATGATCGGTTATCGTAATGGGATGCTGACGGCGCGTTTCTTTATAACGCCGCTGGATGGTGTTGCTATTGGCATCCAAAAACAGAATTTCGTATTCAATTTTTTTGGCGTCAAGATCTGCCAGCGCCTGCTCCAGCTGATCGCTGTTGCGCACACCACGTACATCCATGACGACCGCTACACGGCTGAGCTGGTTTTCGCCCTGCAAGGCAAAGTCCACGATACGCGGAAGCAATGCCACAGGAATGTTATCAATGCAAAAGAAGCCAATATCCTCCAAAGCATTGACCGCCATCGATTTGCCTGCCCCCGAAAGGCCCGTAACGATCAAAAAGTTCATTTTGCACTTCGCCCCTTATTTTACCACTCGAATTTCACGTTCCAGCACATAGCCAGTCTTTTCCCGGACAATACGCTTGACTTCTTCTGTCAGTGCAACCACGTCCGCACAGGTTGCACCGCCTTTGTTGATGACAAACCCACAGTGTTTTTCGCTGATTTGTGCGCCACCCACAGTAAAACCACGCAAGCCGCACTCCTCAATGAGTCGTCCCGCAAAAGCGCCCTGAGGACGCTTGAATGTGCTGCCGGCACTGGGCCATTCCAGCGGTTGCTTTTCTCTGCGTCGCTCCAGATACTCCTGCATCTGTGCCAGAATTTGGGCAGCGTCACCCTTTTTCAACCGCACCGTTGCGCTTAAAACACACCAGGATGGATTTTTTTCAAAGATACTGGTTCGATATCCCATATTCAGTTCCGAAACAGGCAAGGTATGCAGCTGCAATTCCTCATCCAGATAGGAAACCGATTCCAGAACATCCTTTAACTCGCCGCCGTAAGCCCCGGCATTCATATACACGGCGCCACCGACAGTTCCAGGAATGCCACAGGCAAATTCCAAGCCTGTCAATGCCCGCTGCTGCGCCTCTGCGCAGAGACGTCCGAGCGTCATTCCGGCTCCTACCGTAAGCAGAACTTCTTGCTGCAGTTCCTGCGCGGCAATTGAAGGCGTGAGACCGCGCAAATCAATCACTGCACCATCGAACCCTTCGTCTGAAAACAGCGTATTGGAACCGTTTCCTAGCAGGTAAAACCGTGCGCCGACCTTTTTGCAGCATTCCAAAGTTGTGCGCAGTTCTTCCGCATCGTGAGGGGTACACCAAAATTCAGCCGGGCCGCCAATTCGGAACGTCGTATGTGCCGCCAGCGGCTCCTGCTCTGCAAACGGAAGTCCTGCCGCCTGCAGTCCGGCTCTCAGTTCTGCCTTTAATTGCTCGTGCATGTCTTCTCCCCTTGCCGGTTTTTTCTCGGCAATTTTTCAATCAAATCGAGCTCTCCAGTGCAGCCGCACCAATCACGCCAGCATCGTTACGGAGCTCGCAGGCGCGGATTTCGGGTACACGGCCACTGGTAATATCATGGGTCTCCTTTTCCACATAAGCACGCACGGGTCCCAACAGCGTTTCGCCCTGGTTGGATACGCCACCGCCCACACAGATGACTTCCGGTTCAAAGGTATTCACCACGTTGGCAAGGCCGCAAGCAACATATTCCATCCAGTTGTTCACGACCTGTTTGGCCAATGCATCACCCTTAGCCATGGCGTCAAACGAAGTCTTGGCATTCACATGGTCAATATCGGGCACCAGCTTCCACATAAGGGTATCGCTGTGTTCTTTCATAGCCGCTTTGGTATCTTCCGTCAAAGCACGTGCGGAGGCATAACGTTCCCAGCATCCACTGCGGCCGCAGTTGCATTTACGTCCGCCCTTGACGATTACCGTGTGTCCCATCTCGCCGGCCGCAAAGTTAAAGCCGCGGATAATCTTGCCACCCAGAATGATGCCGCTGCCGATACCGGTTCCCAAGGTGATTACGACGGCGTCCTTGTAGCCTTTTGCACCGCCTGCAATGTACTCACCAAAGGCAGCTGCATTGGCGTCGTTTTCTACATACACCTTGCAGCCCAGCAGTTTTTCCATATCAGGGCCCAGGTTCCAGTCATAATAACCGAAGTTGGTGTTGTAGCCCACAAAGCCAGTGGTAAAATTCACACTGCCGGGCGTTCCGATTCCCACATATTTTACGTCAGAGAAAGCAACGTTATTCTCTTTTGCAACTGCACGGCAAAGGTCGGCCAGCGCATGTTCCAAATCTGCTGCGGGACGGGGCAGCCGTGTAGCCCAAGTGATTTTGCCTACGATCTCATAGTTTTCGTTTACCAGGCCAGCGGTCATGGTGGTGCCGCCCAAATCAATTCCAATAGTATATTGACTCATAATAAAATGC
The DNA here is from genome assembly GCF_016901605.1 of Gemmiger formicilis. Lineage (GTDB taxonomy): Bacteria > Bacillota > Clostridia > Oscillospirales > Ruminococcaceae > Gemmiger > Gemmiger formicilis_B. The sequence goes on along the minus strand of NZ_JACJKP010000002.1, from coordinate 39,359 downwards.
CTCCAATTTCTTCCGCACAGCGTCGGCCATGCAGTTTTAATTCTTGTACCAGGTTTTCACGGGTTGCATTGACGATCAGTTCTTCCGGGAAGTTCATCTCTTCCAACATGGCATACAGCGGCGGCAATGCGTTCAACAACCGCCAGGCACTGTGTGCGTCGCTGTCCACGGCAATATGGCAACCATTCTTCAAACAGGCCGCCAACAATGCCCGCATATTGGGAATGCCATCTTTTCTCACCGAAAAAGAACCTGCGTTCAGTTCCACTACTTTGTGGTTTTTAGCAAACGCTTTGGTCACCAGATCATAATCGTACCGATAGTTTCCCTGTTCGGAATGTCCAATGCAGTCTACATAAGGGTTTTCCGCCACATTCAACCAAATCCGATTTGCCTCTTTGCGTGTCAGAAGTCCCGGCATACACGGGCTATGGATGGACACTACCACCCAATCCTGTACCGCCAGCTGATTTTGCGATAAATCCAAACCGCCTTTGGTATCCATTACATTGGCTTCGGCGCCATAAAGCATAGCCACACCGTTAATTTTTCTTGGCAGCGCATTTCCGTTAGAAAAGTGCCAGATGTGCGGCGAGTCCGGCATGGCCGGAGCATGGTCCGTAATGGCCAGGGCACAGTATCCCGCTTCTTTGGCAGCTACCGCCATTTCGTTGACGGTCTGGTAAGCATGTGTGGCACACAGCGTATGTGTGTGCAGATCTGCAATCATCTGCATGTACTCAATATCTCTCTTTTCCCTAATATACTTTACAGCGAAATATCATCCTGCAATCCCAGCTGGGCCAGCAGCTCCTTCGCTGCGTTGTAGCCCATTTCCTTGGTGCGGTTGTTGATTGCTGCTGTTTCCAGAATGACGGCAAGATTTCTTCCCGGCATAACCGGAATCAACATGCTGGGAACCTTGACGCCCAGAATATCGTAATATTCCGTGTCCAGTCCCGTACGATCATAATTTTTGGTACGGTCCCACGGTTCAAGCTGAACCACCATCTCAACTTCCACACTGCTGCGTACAGAGCCAATGCCAAACACGTGCGCAACGTTGATAATGCCAATACCGCGCAGTTCGATAAAGTGACGGATATTGGCGGGAGCTGTTCCCAAAATGCTGCGATAAGAAACACGCCGGAGCTCCACAGCATCATCCGCAATCAGCCGATGGCCACGTTTGACCAGTTCGATGGCTGTTTCGCTTTTACCTACACCGGAATCGCCCAAAATCAAGATTCCTTCGCCGTAGACCTCCACCAACACACCGTGCCGTGTGATTCGAGGCGCCAGTTCGGTGTTCAGTGTAGTAATCAGTACACCCATCAAAGCGGATGTCATTTCGGTAGACATCAGCAAGGGGACCGAGTACTGTTTCGCATATTGCATCATCTCAGAAAGAGGCTGCATATTGCGGGTCAAAATCACTGCGGGAGGTTGGAAAGAAAAAAGTTTTTCCAACCGCATATTCCGCAGAGAGGTAGAAAGTTCCTCCAGGTAAGACATTTCTGTCAAACCGATGATTTGCACACGGGTATTATCGAAGTTCTCATAATAACCGGCCAGTAGAATACCGGGACGATACACCTCAGTCGCGGTCACTTTGACCTTGTCCAACTCACAAGGAGTATATGCCACCGTCAGATTGGCTTCCTGCGCCAATTTTGCAAGGGATACAGAAAATTCAGACACAACCAAACGCCCCTTTCATGAGGTATTCAATATTAGTCTTATTATACCGTACCCACTGTTTTTTGTACAGGGGTGACAATGCGGCCGCAACAAAAAAATCCCTGCCACACTCCGGCAGGGATTCTTCTTATTCTTTAGCGGGACGCAGCGCTGCAAATTCTTTCTGCACAAAGCGCTGCAACCACAGCAAAGTTTCTGCTGCCGCCCAAACTGCGACCAGATAGACCAAAAACAGGAATGCTGTATCCCGGCGTGACAACGCCGCCAAATCAAAATGTTCCGCCATGCTCTGAATCAGCACGTGGTGAACCAAAAATACCGCATAGGAGAGCTTGGCAGCCTTACCGCAGATGGCTCTGGGCCACGGATAATCCAGAAAGGAAGATACACCTTCCAGCAAAATAAAAATCATCATGCTGAAAAGAGCACAGGTAACTTTGCTGTCATATCCGGAGAGTGCTACCGTTCCAACTGCCAGAAAAGGCACCAGAACTGCCTTCACTTTTTTGTTCCACCGCAAATATTGCATTCCGAACAAAAACTCGATCACATGGATTGCCACCAGATGGGCATCCACCCCGGAAAGATGAATGGGCAGGCAAACAGCCAGTGTACAGATCCAAGTGATCCAGGGATTACGTTTCAGGCCACGCTGCAGCAGCGGAAAAAGAAGGTAGAGAAAAAGAATACTTCCCAAGAACCACTCGCCCACACAAGCGAAGTCTGTACCAACCCATCCGGCCGCTACCGCAAAATTATCCAAGCCCAATACCGTCAGCAGCAAGGTCGGGGTTTTGGCTGCCGCATAATAGCCGGGTTTTGTGACAAAACGAATGGAAAAGCATACAATCCAAGCAAGCCAAAACAGCGGATAAATCGCCTTTGCACGCTTTTTATAGAATGTCAGCCATCCCTGCTTTTCCGAAACAGTCAGTGCAAGCGCCGCCCCCGAAACAATGAAAAATAGAGAAGAGCCAAAATCTCCCAAATAAATCCCAAAGGGCAAAACACTTGCAAACAGTTTGTGCGGCAATGTGAAGTAACCCGTAACCGTAGCATTAAAGTGAATGATAAGAATCGCCACCAAAGCCACAGCCCGGATAAAATCCAGATAAAACAACCGTTGTTTTTTGATGTTCCTTCTCCCCTTTTATCTTGTCAACGCAGAATCTTATGCTTGATTAGGCGTCCCAGCTGCTTTGCTACCGAACCAATTTCGCCCGACTTCAACACACCGGCAGTGTATGGTTCGGCTCGTGCCGCTGCCTGCGCGCAGGATTCAAATGTTGCACTGTAATAACCATTCTGTTGGGCCTGCAACGGCAAAAGCCACGCATCCCGTATATTGGATACTGCCGGGATACCTTCCGGGAATGCAGCTTTACGAACCAGTACCCATCCTGCAAGCAACGGAAGCGGCGGCTCATTGTCCAACGGGACCGTTACCTGGTGTTTCAGCCAGGTGTAATCTTTTTCCCATTGCGTATAATTGGCCCGAATGGCCTGTGGCCACAGCGGAAGTTCCGGTGCCGCGACCCCCAGCATCGGAAAACGCCGGAAAAGATCCTTGATCTGCAGCAGCTGTTTTTCTGCCTGTTCTGCGCTCTGCTGCAGATACCATTGGGAAACGGTATCGCACACGGGGCTTTCGAAACGAATCAGACACAAATCAGATTCTTCCCAAGGCTCCGGCGCAGTTTTCCCCGCACAGGGCAAAAGATAATGCCAGTGCATGTTTTTTCCCATTGCCGAAAGCGTATGGTCTTTCAGCAACGCTTGTATCAGATCATCTACCGGGTAATCCGTTTCTCTGCTCAGATATTTGTACAGGTCTTTTGCTGCGTTTCCATCAGTACGCCGAAGCTCATCCTCATAGGGCGTAAAAAAGCTGCGGCGCTTGAAAAACGGGCACGCACGGTGTTCTACAAGTTCGCGCGGGCATGCCATAATGGGATTCACAAAGATTGCTTTCAGATCCTCTGTCTGCACATAGCTGTCCCAGACAAAACCTTGCTTTTCAAAATAATCTGTGAATCTTGTTTCATGGCAAATGATAGACTCTTCATAGCTTTGGGGCAATTTCATCTGCTCCCAATACTCCCAAAAAGCGTCCTGCCGCATCATAGGCTGGCGAACAGCCAAAAAATGAGACTGCAGATGCTCCGGTACAGAACCGCCGAACCGACGGCTTTGCATAGCATAATGGCGCGTGAGCCCCCAGAAATCCAACGTGTTGCGCTGTTCCATTTCCCGGAACATATTTTCCAGCGGACAAACAGGCCCCGCGAGGGTATAATTCATCAGTACAAGTTCATCATAGGATGCGACTTGTTCTCTTCCAAGCGTTAGCAGCGCCTGGCGATAAGCTCCCACATCGAGGCCCACGTTGTCCCGTTCCAGAACCTGCACATTATGTTCTGCAGCCCATACATGATCGTCCTGGCGCAGGGTTCCGTTGGTTACCAGAAACACTTCCGCCAAAGGCAGCAATGCCTCCACTGCAAAACGGCAGGGCCCGTCAAGCAAGCCCTGCGCGTCATAGTGAAAGTAAATCACCAACCGCTTCATACGGTCAATCCTCATAGGGACCATGCCGGGGGCCCAAAATAGCCCGCTTGGTCATGATCAATCCTTTATAGGCGGGCGCAGGCAGATTATCCCGCAACCAGTTACGCGCATGCCGCCGCCGTGTGTTGGCATAAGGACCATACACACCAAACAAATGCTTTTTGGCTGCAAACGCAGTGGCCGCCGTAGCTGACGCCCAGAAAGTAGTGCAGTCAAACACCCGTGCCAACGGACGAATCAGCCCCGTGGCGTACGCCTGCATAGTATCATTGCGCAACACGGCAAAGCTGCTGCTCATTACAACCGCCGGATAATATCCGGCGGCCTGTGCCACAAAAGGATAAATGCGCTCAATGGCATGGCTGATTGTTCCATCCTGCGGCAGCGGTTCCGGCGGGAAGTCCGTATGCTGCCAACCATGTGCAAACAACGGTTCCAGCGCTTTGGGTCGGAACCAAAACACACTGCCAAAAGGGGCAATGGGAGACTCTTCGCCCGAGATGGGAACGTCCAACCCCAACTGCTTCAGCAGTTTTTTGGTATTCTCAAAATTGGGTCCCCAACCGCCCGAGCACATATTCATAAAATACAGTCCATGGGTAGGATACGGAGGACACAATATTCCCAAATACGGATCATTTTCAAATTCGCACAGCACATTGAGTACGTGTGCCGAGTTCTTGCATACGTTTTCGTTGCAAACATATCCAAAGCTGGCGCCTACACTGCCCGGCTTCGTCTGAATCGCTTTTTTGTCATGCATAAAGCAGGCGTAATCATATTCCCGCAGATGCGGTGCAAGATCACACAGAAAAGCCGCTACATCCCGACCACGATTTTCTACGGCAAAAACTGTTACGCTGTGTACATTCAGTGTGGAAAAAGCCGCCTCGATCTGCTGCTTTTTTTCTACACTGTTCGTAGACACAAACACATCCGTTTGCGGCGGGAATTTTGCAGCAAACGCCGCACTTTGGTCCAGCATATCCATAAAATACAAATGCATAGCCAGTGCAATACGCTTATTCTCGCAAATTTGCTCAGCTGCTTGTGCATTCTGTACGGTAGGTTGGATAATGCGCGTCAACCCCAGATTACGGGTAAAATCATGGGGGTGCATGGTCCGGATCATGTTTTTCCAAATCAGATCCATCGGGTAATCTGTTTCGTTCTGCAAATAATCATACAGTTCGCGAACAGGTTCTCCGGCGGTATCGTTCAGATACGCTTCCATGCTATGCATAAAGCTACGGCGCTTGAACAACGGGCATTTTTTATCCCGCAGCAAACGAACCGGGCAGACCAGCAAGGGATAATCGGTAAAATCTTTCAGATCATCCGTTTTGACATACACATCCCATTTAAAGCCGCGGTCTTCAAATTGTTTGGTAAAAACAGCCTCATAGCGCTGTACCGAATCGGTATAGCTTTCGATCATCGGCATTTCATTCCAATAGGCCTGCAGTTCCGGGCTTTGCACAAACCGCTTACGATATACAATAAAATGCGACTGGATATGCACCGGAAGATACCGGTACAGATGCTTTCCTTTGAAGGGATTGGTTTTGGCACCATGATGAATGCTGAGACCCCAGAAATCCAGATCTTCGTTCCTGGCCATCTCGTCAAACATTTCTTGCAAAGGACGCACCGGTCCCATCAGCGTGGAGTTGGTGATCACGATCTCATCAAATTCCGACAACCGTTCCCATCCGTAATAGTCCAGTGCCGTCTTGTATGCCCAAACATCCAGACCTTTGTTTTCTCTAACCAGAATCTGGTCTGTAAACTGTTCAAACGCCTTGCGTCCCTGGTCGCTGAGCTTGCCGTTACATACCACAATCAATTCGCTCAAATTTTTTGCCAGGTCTGCCAGATAATAGGTGATGAATTCATCTACATCGCCATTTTTCTCGTAGAAGAAGAAAATTCCGAGTCTTTTCATATCCGTTCCTTTTCCAGAATTCGATTGATTCTTGTAGCGTCGCCCCAGGTTCCCGGGCTATCATACGGGCGATCAGGGAACGCACCGTAATCCAGTTTGATTTTGAAGTTCTTTTCCTTCAAGAAATTTTCCACGCGGTCAGCAAGCGACTGCGGTTTGCCTGTGCATACGTTGATAATGCCATTGACTTCACTTTGCACACTGGCTGCCACAATCATATTGGCCAGTTCTTCCACGTCGATAAAATCATACAGATTTTTTCCGCTGGTAAACGGGAACGTTTTCTTGCCTTCCTCCTCTGCCTGTGTGAGTTTGGCAAAAATCGAACTGCCATGCGCCTCGTCACCGGTAATATAGTAGGCCCGCAGCCAATGCAGCTTGCAGGGGCCATCGGCCATCGAAAGCATCAGACTCTGGCGCAGTGCGTTTTTGGCAATACCGTACTGACTTTGCGGCTTGCAGGGCGTACTTTCATTGATAGGCCCTTCCCAGTATCCGACTTCATGCATTGTCCCCATTACACTCAAGGACTGCAGACCGCCTTCAACCATATGATTCAGAAAAACCACATGGGACGACAAATCCTTCATGTGTGCCGAGGAATTATGGCGGAAACCATCTCGCCATGCAAGGTGAATACAAACATCCGGGCTTCCCAGCTGACGAAAAATATCCCGATCACCGCTGAAAATCGGCACATCGCAGAACTCCGCTCTTTCGTCCAATCCCTTGAACGCAAAGTCTGACGCAATGACACGATATCCTCGATCCAATGCATTTTTTACAACATGGCGGCCAATATATCCCGCCGCTCCGGTCACCAGAATCGTTTTCATGGCAATTCCTCACTTATCTCGTGCTATCGTCACTTGAAAGTAAATCATACAGCCGCTGCATATGAAGCTGATAAAGCAAGATTGCAGCCGTTTTCTTTTTATTTTCTCCCGCAATCTGCAAAAAGTCAAGTGTTTTGGAAGGACATCGGGACAATACCTCCCGCAGTGTACGCCAGGCATACTTCCGTAAAGCCGCGGGCGCACCGGCATCACGCAGTTGATGCATCAGGAACGTGACGGCTTCTGCCTTGCGCAGCAACCAAACCGTACTTTTTTCGGATTCCTCACAGCGCTGCTGGATGGCCGCATATTCCGACTCCATCCAGGGGTTCAGTGCACGGACTCTTGCACACAATGCTTTGGAGGACTGGCATAGTGAAGTACTTTGCGCGCCCTCAAAGTGTCGGTATACTGCCTGGGGAAGATAAATGGCACGATCCGTTTTACGGTATACAGCCATATTGAAAATAAAATCTTCCAATCCATACCGGCACCGTTCATCAAAGCGGATGTCTGCCAATATTTCCCGGCGATACAACGCGTTCCACACAAATTGTGGTCCGCTGTTTTTCAAAAAAGCCGCATATCCGTCTTTTTGCATGCGGCAGACTTGCCCCGGGGAATGTTTCTGCTTCTGGTATGTACCATCGGCATTTTCCCGAAAAAGTTCATAGTCTGCGCGAACCACATCCGCTTGTTCTGACTGGGCTGTATTTAATAAAAGACGCAACGCGCCAGACAGCAGAATGTCATCATCATCACAAAACGCAATATATGCGCCGCTGGCTGCATTCAAGCCGCGATTCCGTGCCGCACAAATCCCCGCATTTTTTTGTGCAATGACTTTTACACGAGGATCTCTCAAGGAAAGTTCATGACAAATGGATGCGGTTTCGTCGGTAGAACCATCATCGATCAGCAGCAGCTCCATCGAACGGATGTTCTGCGCAAGGATCGAAGTCACGGCATCTCGCAGTGTTGACGCCGCATTATAAACGGGAACGATTACACTGAGCTGTGTCGTCACATTGCGTTCTTCCCTTTCCGTTTATTTTTTCATTGCCAGATAGATCCGCTCATACGGCAACGGCCAGCGCAGCAGGCGTTTCATAAATCCGATTTTCCAGCGCGCGTCACGGAAATCCCGTACAGCAGCATTCGGATTGCACAGGTAGACGTGAAGCGGTCTGGGCACTGCCAGCGTATAGGTGCCGCCATCCTCCACCGTTAATGGTCCCATCAATTCCAGCTGCTCTTGGGTCGGATTGCCCATCAACTGCAAAAACGGATGAATAGCGGTTTTCGGTGAAAAGACCAGATTTTTTAATACGCTTGCCTGCCACGCATGCGCAAAAGCTTTTGCCCCGCCTTGTATCTCTTCTATTACCTTTTCAGGCTCCTGAGTTTCACGGCGCACCGTGAACGTAGTTTCCTGCTTTCGGTAACCGGATACCGAGCCAATATCTTCCGAAATCAGCCTTTCCAAAATCGGTTGACCAGCCCAATACAGCAGGGCCTCTTTCTGCGACAGAGAAAGATAAACCCCTACCCTGTCTGACGACAGACGTTCCTGCAGGCGTTCATCTCCCGAAAGCTGTAACCCATACAATTTGATCGAACACAAATGTTCCAACAACATCTGTGTTGTGCCGCCGCTTCCTATATCAACCAGAATATCGCCCTGCCGGATACCTGCATTCTGTAGATATCCCAATACTAGAGAAGCATTTTTATTTGCCTGCAAGGCGTTCAACAACGTCCTCAAATCCGCAGAAGTCCCTTTTTTCAAGTCAAACTTTTTCTCGGAATATTCCGGAGGGCACAATGCACCGCAGTAATCGGCAATCTGTTGTCCTGTCAAAATCTGTCTGGGCAGCGCAGCGGCAAGCAAGGAATCGTTTCCTTCTGCCAGTAAAACGGGGCAGAGGCTGCGGCGCGAAACCTGCAGATATTCTGTTGTTTCTTCCGGGTACAGCATCCCGTAGATTTCGCGAGTGAGATACATATCTCGCGCCAAAAAGAAAATTCTGGCTTCGGGATGCTGCAATCTGCGTTGATGCAACCACCGGCAAAAACCAATCTCCAAGGGCCCCAGTACCGAAAAGCCCAGTTTACCGGCACGAGTCATATCCCCAGAAATCCGATTTTCTATAAATGAGCGAACCGCTCCACTTTCCAAGGTTTCTTCCGTCTTTTTCTCCATAACCGGAAGATGCCAGGCAGGTATTCCAGCCAGCGCTGCCCCCATCACATCCGCACGCCAACTGTCTCCTATAAATAAGACCTGTCCGGCCTTAAGACCCGTTTCGCGCAAAAAGCGCCGAAACAGTCCTCCACTTCGCTTTTGGATTCCATATGAACAGGATACAAAGCCGCCATCCAGCTCGTATCCGCACTTTTTCAACATGGCGGAAATCTGTTCGGGTGGCAGGTACATATCCGAAATATAATATAAGCGCTTCCCTTGTGCCTGAAGGGTGCGTACTGCGGCCAGTACCGGCAGATTGGGTACAACGGCATCCATCTCCATGGCACATTCTTGTGCAGGATCATATGCCTTCATACACGGCTGGGCATAAATTTGTGCCAGCGTTACCTCTCCGTGTATCGCGGCCCTCACTTCGGTTTCCGCCTGTACCCTTGCTCGCGCAAACTCTTCACCGCAAAGGGCAAACAGATCTGTAGGCTTTGCCACATCCCGCTTCAACAGCGTATCAAATACATCAAACGCCACAGCTTTATAGGGGGCTGCCCGGCGTATAATTTTTATGGTAATATTCATGACAGATAGGAAATCCGGGGTCTATACCGAACCCCTTCCGCAAATCCTTTCCAGATAATTGAAATCCGCGCACAGCGGCTTCCGCGAGAATCCAAAACTACCTGTACCGTATGCCACAAATCTTTAGCCAATAACCACAGCCAGCCGCGAATACCTTCACGGCGGTAAAGCACCACATCGTTCCGATAAAAATAGCGATATCGCTCCCAGCGTGCCGGTACATCCGTGGCAATATTGACCGTTCCGGGATTTTTCATGGCATGAACCACACGACTTTCCGATGCAACATAGCACGGAAGCTCTTTTGAAATGCGGCGGGTATATTCCCAGTCATCCGACCAGATGAAAAAGTCCGCAATGGGGATGCCGAACTTCTTCACGATATCTGTGCGCAAAAACAAAGACACAAAACTCGCCATAACAGCCGGGACTTGGTTTTCGGTATATCCTTCCACATCGGTGTAGGGCGTCTTTCTTTGCCGATTCATAGGCTGGTCTGTACCATCCGGAGCAAGCGCTCTGCTGGACAGCCAACCGTACTTTCCTTCCAGTTTCCGGTCACATTCCAACAGATTTTGCAATGCTTCCCGCTCCGGAATCGTATCATCATCCATTAGCCACAGGGCATCATACCCTGCCATCGCCGCCTCTTTGACGCCATAGGCAAAGCCTCCGGCGCCACCCAGGTTCTTACCTGTATTTCTGTATACCAGATTTTCCAGATGCATTGCCTGTACTGCCGTTTGTGTTCCGTCAGTGCTGGCGTTATCAATCACCCAGATCGCCTCCAGATGGGCACTCTGCGCTGCTAACGCCTGCAAACATTGCTGAAGAAGCGGAAGTCTGTTATAGGTGACCACCACTGCGGCTACACGTAATTTTTCATTCATCATTTTTCGGGAAAAATTTGCGCTTCAAAAAAGCACATCCTTTATGCAGCCAGTTCTGATGCTCCATATACACAAGATCCAGCTCTTCGTAACTGATATTATTGGTAATTAACCACGCATCCAACAATCGTTCACTGACAAAACCGAATACCCGTCTATCATTGTCCGAGTAACCGGTCATGTCGAGCTCTTTCTCGAGCTCAAACAGAATGTCAAACAGCCAGGTGCAGTAATGGCAAAGAAGCTCTCGCTTCATCACAAACATATTAAAGTGATGCCCGTGTGTTTTGGACATGTACATATCATAAGCCGGGAGATATTCCGGGCATTTGCGTTCGATGATTGCCCGGGTTACCGCCAGGTCCTGTTTGTGATGTGCATGGATGTACTGGGTATAATTGGTCTCGATAAAATAATGCCGTTCCTTGGGCAAAACCACATTTGTAGTTGCCAGAATGGCACTCAATTCCTCATGACCGATCACCCGTTCTTTTTTGGGGGCAAAGATACTTTTTTTGCGGCTGCCGAAGTAACGCCGGTAGTGCACAATGCCAATATAATCCGAATCAATATTGTGCGCCGCCCAGTACAAACCGGTCAGCTCACAAAAATTGGCATTACGTTCCGAAATATTTTCGCCGGTGTCATCACCAATATAACCAATTGCCGGATGAACGGCATGCCCCATCTGGACCGGAAGATACATAGGATCGTCCGGAACCCAGTACGGTTTATGTGTAGCAATGATTATGGTTGTCTGCAAAGTGGTCTCCCCGCTTCGTTCCTGCGGCATATCCATCGCTTCGGCATGCCGCTGTGCTCTACTTATATTCAGAATTTAGTATAGCGCTTTTTCGTCAGAATACAAGTTACAGAACGGTAACCGCCTCAGTCACCGTCAGCCTCAAATTCTTCCTGCTCCTGTGCAAGACGTTCCCATTCATCGAACAGTTCCTGCTGATGGAATCTCGTATCATCCAATTCATCGCACTTATCGCGCAGCAAAACATGATCCCGCAACACTTCCGGATCATTGATCTCGTTTTCCAGCTCCACAATATGGGCGCCCAATTCTTCGATTTCGTTTTCAACAGCTTTGAGCCGGGCCCGCACTTCTGCACGGCGGCGCCGTTGTTCTTTCCCGTACGCCTGCTTTTTGGCGCTGGATTCCGTACCGATATTGCTGCTTTGTTTACTGTTGTCGCGATTTTTGAAAGCCTCAAAGTTCGGATAAAACTGTGCTTGACCGTTTTCCAGATAGAGAATGGGACATGCCAAAGTCTGCATCAAGTAGCGATCATGTGTAACCAAGAGCAAGGTCCCAGTATATGCTGCCAAAGCCTGGGTCAAACTTTCCCGCATATAAATATCCAGATGGTTCGTGGGTTCGTCCAGGAACATCAGGTTGGGACGCTCAAGTGCCAGTTCCGAAAAGCGAAGGCGTGCCAATTCGCCGCCGGATAACTGTGCGCAATCTTTGAAAACTTCCTCTCCGCGGTATCCGAATCGCGCCAAATGACTGCGCACTTCCAATTCCGTAAAACGCGGATATTGGTTCCAGATGGCATCAATCACACGGCCGGCGCGCCGCGCCTGCTGCTGTGTGAATACCCCCGGCTTGGCACCGCTGCCCAAACGGACCATTCCGCCGGAAGGTCGCCTTTTGCCGTCCAAAACCTGGAGCAAGGTGGATTTTCCTGTGCCGTTGGGGCCTGCGATAATCAGCTTGTCGCCGCGATGTACGGTATAGTCCAGCTGATCAATCAAGGTTCTGTCACCGATTCGAACGGTGAGGTTTTTCATAATCACCAGTTCGTCGTAAGGCTCTATATCATACTCAAAGCGAAAACTGAGTTCCCGGGCTTCAACTTCCGGGGCATCCACAATCTCCAGCTTTTCCAGCTGTTTCCGTCTGCTTTGCGCCATCTTGGTTGTGGAGGCGCGCACAAGATTCCGATCAATATAATCTTGCAGTTTGGCTGCTTTTTCCACGGCTGCATCATGCAGTTTTTGCTGCCGTTCATCAGCTGCTTCACGCTGCGGCAGATAGGCAGAATAATTTCCGCGATACGTATTGATCGTTTTTCCGCGCAATTCCCAGATTTTTGTACAGACCGCATCCAAAAAGTATCGGTCATGACTGACTACCAGTACAGCACCGCGGTATGCCTTCAGGTAATTTTCCAGCCAATCCATGGTTTCGATATCCAAATGGTTGGTGGGTTCGTCCAGAATCAAAAGATCCGGCCGTTCCAGCAACAGTCTTGCCAGGCGTAATCTGGTTTGTTCCCCGCCGGAAAGCACCCCGGCCTGTTTTGTCCATGTTTCTGCCGGGAAGCCCATACCATTGAGTACCTTTTTTATTTGGGTGTCCATTTGGTATGCGTCCATGGCATCGATTACCGCATTGCACTGTGCAATTTCTTCCTGAACAGAAACATTATTCGGTTCTTTGGCCAACTGTTTTTGAAGGATTTCCATGCGTTGCATGGCCTTTGTAGCAGGGTTAAAAGCCAATTTCATGGTCGCGTAAACATCCAGCGTCGGGTCCAGATGGGCGTTCTGCTCCAAATATCCGCAGGTCACACCGTTTCCGAAAGCGGCATCGCCGGAATCCGGAAGACTCTCTCCGCACAGAATTCGCAGAAGTGTTGTCTTTCCCGTTCCATTCGCGCCAATAATACCAATTCTGTCGCCGCGTTCTACGCTCGCATTGACATTTTGCAGAACTTCATGCTCTCCAAAACTTTTCCCAAGTTCTTGCAGTTCTAGCAACATAGTGCTTCTTCCTTGTTTCCTTTTTCCAAAATATGCCGCTGCCCTATAAAAAGGCAACGGCACCAGCCTGCAGTCTGTACCCAGACTCAGGCTTCGTTACTGTGACGACGGTTCCGCACGCCGATATTTTCCAGCTCTTCCGGTTCCATCACCAGTTTATACAGTTCTTCATACGAATGAATTTCGTACTCCGGGTGAACTTCTGTAGTGTTTTCCTCATTCTTGAAATTCACCCAGCAGGTATCGATTCCTGCATTCTGACCGCCCTTGATATCTGCCAGCAGATCATCACCCACCATAAGCACCCGGCTTCGGTTGGTGATTCCCAAATCTTTAAGAACGTGTTCGAAGAGTTTTGCAGACGGCTTGGCAGCTCCAATTTTTTCCGAGATATACACGCCATCCATATAGCGTTCCACACCGGAATCCCGGATTCTTGCCTGCTGTACCGCTACGGCACCATTGGACACGATTGCCAAGGTTGCTACTTCACCCAGCTCTTCCAATGCTGTTAGCGCACCGGGAAGGACATCGGCGTGGGTAGCCAAAAGTTCCTCGTACCGGTCATTCATAGCATGGCTTTTGCCGTTATCCGGCGCACCAATAGCCTGCATAAAACGCAAAAATCGAGTCTGAAACAGCTTTGCTTTACTTAATTTTCCTTTTGCCAGCGCATCCCACAATTCCCGGTTCACCTTATGGTACACTTCGCACACCTGTGCATCGTGCGGCAAACCGTATTCGGACAGCATATCTGTAAGTGCCTGACGTTCCGCAGCGTCAAAATCCAGCAGAGTGTTATCGACGTCCAGCAAAACGCACGTATATATTGCCATTATCTGCTCCTTCTGTCAAATTCTTTATGCAGCCGCATAACGTTCCACTCACCGCTTAGCCATCTTACTCCGAGGTGGATTCGGAACTCGTAGCAAGTGTAGGAGTCGGCGCAGGTGCCGGTACTGGAGTCGGTGACGGTGTCGGCGAAGGCGTCGGAGTTGGTGCTGCAGAAACTTTCAGCTCAAACACAGCCTCCGCCCCATTGTTTTTGGCACGGAGATGGTAGGTTCCTTCCTGGTTTGCGGTGAATGTCACCTGATCGCCGGTAGCAGTCCAGGAAGTTTCATCGCAGCTCCAAGTCACATCCCCCTGCTTGTTTTGCACATTTGCATTCAGGGTCGTGCTTCCGCCTGCCGTAATGGTACTGGTACCGCTGATGCTGATTGCCGTGGGATCGGATTGGACGGTAACTGTAATCTGTGCGGTGGAGAAGGTTCCATTAATTTCAATACCCGCTTTCACGACATAGCTTCCCGCTTCGCTGGGGGTAAAGGTAAAGGTTCCTCCGTTCATTTCCATCTCGTCGTTGACGGCCCATTGAACGTTGCTGTTATCGTAGCTCTTTCCGCCCAATTTTACTGTTGCCGTAATGGATACAGACTCGCCTTTTTTAATGGTTGTATCACCGCGATCCAACGTAAGCTCCACACGAGCATCGTTGAACATTGCCGTAACAGAAATGTCTTTCATAACCACATCATAGCGCGTTGCATCTGTAACTCCGTCGCTCCACTTATAGAAGGTATACCCTTCTGCAGGAACTGCTGTGACGCTGACTTGCGACCCAGATGTGGTTTGAATATCCAAGCTGGATACCCCGGTTTGTCCGTTGCCGGTCAGGGTTCCCTTGCTGGCATCTTCCACCGTGTAACTGGCGGTCAATTTGGTTGGTGTTGCAGAAGGCGTAGGCGTAGCCTTTTCTGCGTCACCGGAAGCCTGCGCAGCACGTTTGGGGATATCGTTTGTATCCGGGCGGGTATCATCCGTATTGTAAGCGTGAGACTTCACGTACTCCAAAAAAGCACTGGCGCCCGCAGCGTTCCATGTGCCGGAAGATTCGTCCAGATAGCTGCTTTCTGCATAGCCTTTGCTGTCCTTCAATACTTCGGCAGTATTGAGGTACTTGTACCCCATATCATTGCAGGCAACGGCAATTGCCTGATTGAACTGGTCAATAATGGTTTGCTTTTCAGCGGCATTTTCACTTTCTTGCGAAACCGGCGGAATGGCACACGCAATAATATCACAATACGAATAAGAATTTTTGATATTCTGCAAAGCCTGTTTATAATCGCCGGTAAACTCATCTACCGAAACACTACCGTCCACATCGTTGCTTCCGATCATAACATAAACACGGCGCGCTTTCATTTTGGCAATTGCCTGCGGAATGGTATACGTATTGGAGTCATCCTCGAACGCCACACAGCTTTCCTTCAGGAAGTTAGAAATTTTCAAATCCTCTTTGCCTGCGTACTGGTCCAGCGTGATGCGTCCGTCTTTTTGTAGCGCCAATGCGGTGCGGTCACCCACAAACAGACTTTCTGTTATGTAAGAGTCATCCGCGGAATTATCTGTTAGGATTGCTTCCAGACTCGTGTCCAGCGGATACAGATCCGGATCGTACGCGTCACCGGTTCCGAACAGATTCAGACTTTGCGGCAAAATCCATGCCACCACAAAACTTAGTACGACCGCCAAAACGCAAACCGCCAAAACAATACAGGCTTTACGCTGAACGGGGCTAAGACCGGATTGGGTTCGGGACTGTTTACGGCTCATCGGTAACGGTGACCTCCTTGGATATAAAGCAGAGATGGCTTATAGCCAAACCCCACCTAGTATAAACAACGCTATTATAACACAAAATCAAAGTTTTGAATATCCTTTTTCAAAAAATGTCAGACATTACAAAAGCGTTACAAACCTTGGATCTTGGCAGAGTCGAAGGCATAGATGCGTAGGTTTCTGCAATAGCAACAAATGCGTTACACCACGCAGCCCCACTTGTTAGACTGTATTCTCCTTTTATTTAGCATAAAGCGTTTTCTTTACATCGACGGAAGAACGGCGAAAGTTTTTTCAATAAAAAATGAAAAGCTCCCCAGTGAGTGATTTTACTATACAAAAAAAGAGCTGTGAAGCTTAAGCTTCACAGCTCTTTATAGCTGACCTTGATGGCCCTTGTTTGGTCCGAGTGGCGAGAGTCGAACTCACGGCCTCTTGAACCCCATTCAAGCGCGCTACCAAACTGCGCTACACCCGGTCAGAACTGGGCTGTCTCGAATCAGCTTGTTTATTATAGGCCCTTTTGCAAAAAATGTCAACACCTTTTTTGCGATTTTTTAAAAAAATTTCAGGGCTTACAATCACAGATTCTGCCGGCTTGCCACACTGCTGCGAACTAGCGCGCGCTTGAGCCTTGCCTCGGCCAATTCCAGCTCATGCTTGTCAATTCCCTTCTGGGCCAGTACCGCCTCTGCACGGGTTTTACTGCGTTCTGCACGTTCCCGGTCAATACTGTCTGCCCACTCAAAGGTTGTAGCCAGCAGACGGCATTGCCCACCGATCATACTGAGCATACCGCCCATACAGGCAGCACGACGAATCGTTCCATCCTCGGATGTGATATGCGCTTCGCCCATACCGACAGCAGTGCAGTAATCGATGTGACGTGCCATGAGTTCTACCTGGCCACAGATTGTCCGACAAGACAGGGATTTGACCTCTCCATCAAAAGCAATCCCATCCGGCGTCAGGATTTTCAGAGGGAAACTTGCCATAGGCCCGCCTCCTTACTGCTTTCCGGCTTTGGCCAGCACGTCATCGATGGTGCCTGCAAAGAGGAAGGCACTCTCCGAGATATCGTCACACTCGCCGTTCAAGATCATATTAAATCCGCGCAGTGTTTCCTTCAGCGGCACATACTGACCGGGCATACCGGTAAACTGTTCTGCCACATGGAAAGACTGAGACAAGAAGCGCTGCACCTTACGGGCACGGTTTACCGTAACCTTGTCATCTTCAGACAGCTCATCCATACCCATAATGGCAATAATATCCTGCAGGTCTTTGTAGCGCTGCAGAACCTGCTGCACCGCTCGGGCTGTCTGGTAATGTTCCTGGCCAACCACTTCCGGCGAAAGAATACGGGAAGTAGAATCCAGTGGGTCAACGGCAGGATAAATACCCTGAGACGCAATATCACGGCTCAGGACCGTTGTTGCATCCAAATGGGTAAAGGTTGTAGCAGGCGCCGGGTCTGTCAAGTCGTCAGCAGGAACATAGACCGCCTGCACCGAGGTAATGGAACCTTTACGGGTAGAGGTGATACGCTCCTGCAACGCACCCATTTCGGTGGCCAACGTAGGCTGGTAACCAACCGCAGAAGGCATACGTCCCAGAAGTGCAGAAACTTCGGAACCGGCCTGGGTAAAGCGGAAAATATTGTCGATGAAAAGAAGCACGTCCTGATGTTTGACATCGCGGAAATACTCCGCCATGGTCAGCCCCGACAGGGCCACACGCATACGAGCTCCCGGCGGTTCATTCATCTGGCCATAAACCAAAGCGGTCTTATTGATAACACCGCTCTCGCGCATTTCACCGTAAAGGTCGTTCCCTTCACGAGTACGCTCTCCGACACCGGTAAATACCGAGTAACCATTATGCGCGGTAGCGATATTGTAAATCAGTTCCTGAATCAGAACCGTTTTACCGACACCGGCACCACCAAACAAGCCGATTTTACCG
This sequence comes from Gemmiger formicilis, assembly GCF_016901605.1. GTDB lineage: Bacteria > Bacillota > Clostridia > Oscillospirales > Ruminococcaceae > Gemmiger > Gemmiger formicilis_B. Next base: position 21,269 of record NZ_JACJKP010000002.1, on the reverse strand, counting down.
CCCTTGGCGTACGGGCAGATCAAGTCGACAACTTTGATACCGGTCTCCAGAATTTCCGTGGAGGATTCCTGCTCATCAAAGGTAGGCGCAGGACGGTGAATCGGCCAACGCTCCAGATTTTCCGGCGCAGGCTGTTCATCCACAGGCTCGCCCAGCAGATTGAACACACGCCCCAGGCACTCTTCGCCAACGGGGACGGTGATGGGACCGCCGGTATCCACGGCTTCTGTGCCGCGCACCAGACCGTCGGTAGCGGCCATGGCAATGCAGCGAGCCACATTATCGCCAATATGCTGTGCAACTTCTACCACCAGCGTTTTGCCGTGGTTTTGCAGTTCCACCGCATTCAGCAAGGCAGGCAGTTCGCCGTCCGCAAACCGAATATCCAGTACGGGGCCGGTAACTTGCACAACCTTACCGATGTGTTTTTCTGGCATAGCACACACTCCTTTGTGAGCTTCTTAAGATTCTGCGTCGGCACCGGCAACGATCTCCGTGATTTCCTGGGTGATCGCTGCCTGGCGGGCGCGGTTATAATAAAGATTCAAATGTTCGATCATTTCGCCGGCGTTCTTGGTCGCAGCGTCCATCGCGGTACGTCGAGCTCCCTGCTCACTGGCGACACTTTCGCACAGTGCCCCATATACAACACCAGCCAAATATTCCGGGATAATGGTGTCAAATACCGTAGCAGCATCCGGCTCATAGAGCATCAGCGATTGCCGTTTTTTGGCATCCGTCGGGGCGTTGAAAGGAAGAACCTGTAACACAGTAGCGGTTTGGGTCAACATAGAGACAAACTGCGTAAAGCAAAGCCGAATCTCGTCAAATTTCCCTTCCAGAAATTTCTGGCAAACAATCTTCGAGATTTCAAAGCTATCACTGACAGATAAGTCCCCGGCCTCGGCAAACGCCTGCGTAACCATGGGTACTTTATGGCGCGCAAAATACTCTACAGCTTTTTTGCCGATGGGCAGTACTTCGTAGTCCTGTCCTTCAGCATCCGCTTGCACAGCTTTCAAAATATTGGCGTTATAACCACCTGCCAGACCGCGGTCACCCGCAATCACAATATACAGCCTGCGGTGGGTATCTCGCTTGGCAAGATACGGGCTGTCAAAGTGATCCTGCGTTGCCGCAATGTCAAACAAAGTCTCATAGAGTGTTTCAAAATACGGGCGGCTGTGCTCCACCCGTTCCTTGGCACGCCGCAGCTTGCTGGACGCCACCAATTCCATGGCTTTGGTGATCTGCATCGTACTCTCTACGCTTTTTATGCGCAGTTTGATTTCTTTCATCGAGCCAGCCACCAACGCCACCCCCTTTACGACTTAGTTTTCTTTCTGGAATTTCGCGGTAAACGCTTCCAAAACAGCTTTCAGTTTTTCCTCTGTATCTGCTTTCAGGTCGCCTGTTGTGCGGATCTGTTCCATCACATCCACCGCTTCGGCATTTTCATCCAGATACCGGTACAGTTCCCGCTCATAAGAAGAAATGGAAGGAACTTCGATTTCTTTCAGATAACCGTGTACCGTTGCGTACAGAATCGCCACCTGCTTTTCGACGGGCACAGGGCTGTTGCGGTCCTGTTTCAGAACTTCTACAATGCGCTCGCCTTGTGCCAGACGTGCTTTGGTATCCGCGTCCAGGTCAGAGCCAAATTGTGCAAAGCCCTGCAGCTCACGGTACTGGGAATAAATCAACTTCAGAGTACCGGCCACCTTTTTCATCGCCTTGATCTGAGCATTGCCGCCCACGCGCGATACCGAAATACCGGGGTTTACAGCCGGACGGATACCGGCATGGAAAAGCTCTGTTTCCAGGAAGATCTGACCGTCTGTAATGGAAATCACGTTGGTGGGAATATAGGCCGCCACGTCACCGGCCTGGGTTTCAATAATCGGCAAAGCGGTCAAGGAACCACCGCCTTTTTCATCGCTGAGTTTGGCGGCACGTTCCAGCAGGCGGCTATGCAGATAGAATACGTCACCGGGATAGGCTTCACGTCCGGGAGGACGGCGGATCAGCAAAGAAAGCGCACGATAGGCCACCGCATGCTTGGAAAGATCATCATAAATGATCAGAACATGCTTGCCCTTTTGCATGAAATATTCACCCATAGCACAACCGGCATAGGGCGCAATATACTGCAGCGGAGACAATTCCGAAGCCGTAGCGCAAACCACCGTTGTGTACGCCATAGCGCCGTTCTTTTCGAGATTTTCTACCAAAGAGGCCACGGTGGAACGTTTCTGACCGATGGCCACATAGATACAGAGAACGTCCTTTCCCTTCTGGTTGATGATCGTATCGGTTGCAATCACCGTCTTGCCGGTCTGCCGGTCACCAATAATCAACTCACGCTGACCGCGGCCGATGGGAATCATCGAGTCAATTGCCTTAATGCCGGTCTGCAGCGGCTGCTTAACAGGCTGGCGATCAATAATACCGGGGGCCGGAGATTCAATGGCACGGTAGTCGGCGGCCTCAATGGGGCCTTTTCCATCAATAGGCTGTCCCAGTGCATTCACGACACGACCAATCATGCCTTCGCCAACGGGGACGGAGACTACTTTACCGGTACGGCGGATGCTGCCGCCTTCTTTGATATCGCTGTCATCGCCCAGCAGAACAATGGAAACACTGTTTTCTTCCAGGTTCTGGGCCATACCGTAGGTACCGCTTTCAAACTGCACCAGCTCACCGGCCATGCAATTATCCAGACCGGAAGCACGGGCAATGCCGTCGCCCACCATCGTGACGGTACCGGTTTCGGACTGTTCGATGGCGTTCTGATAATATTTAATCTGCGAGCGAATGATGCGGGAGATTTGTTCGGGTTTCAGTTGCACGTTTTGGTTCACCACTCAATCTATAAAATGGGGTGTTCGTCGTTATAATACCACATTGGCAATATCGTCACGAAGCAATTCCAGCCGGCGCAGTACAGTACCATCCAGGCGCTCGCCTGCCAGATCCAGACGCAACCCGCCCAGTATGGAAGGGTCCACTTTTTCCGTCAGGCTGATTGTCTTTCCGGTTTTTGCCTGCAACTTTGCAAGCAGGTTTGCACGTTCTTCAGCCGTCAGCGGTACTGCAGAAGTAACGGTTGCTTCCAGAATACCATGATCCTCATTATACCGTTCCCGGTATGCATCCAGGCATCCGGTCAGTTCCCCCAGCAGGTCTTCCTCGCACAAAATTTTGAGGAAATTGACTACATAAGGGTGCATTCCTTCAAAAGCTTTATCCAGAAGCTCGCAACGTTCCCGTTTGGGAATGCTGGGAATTTGCAGCAGCCGCAGGTATTCCGGTTCCTGTTTGCAGCTGGATTCTGCCAGTGCCAATTCCTGCAGGATGGATTCCGTCAGTGATTCTTCGGCTGCCAGTTCATACAGGCTGCCGCCATAACGCTTGGCCAGTTCGGTCATGAGGCATCCCCCACATTCCGGATAAATTCATCGATCAGAGCCTGATGGTCAGCTTTATTGATCTCACGCTCGACCACTTTGCTGGCAATCTCTACAGCAATTCCGCCGATTTCGTTCTTGAGATCGTTTACCGCCTTTTTTCGTTCCTGTGCCATTTCGGCTTCTGCTGCTGTACGCAGTGCCTGTGCTTCGGAACGGGCTGCATTCACGATTTCTTCTTCACGTTTTTGCGCACGAACCGTTGCTTCCCGCAGCATGCTGTCCTGTTCAGCCTTAATGTCCTTGAGGTGCTGCTGGTATTCCTGTTCCAGCTGGGCAGCCTTTTGCTTTGCTTCTGCCGCATCGGCATACATATCGTCGATTTCCTTCTGCCGGTCATCAATCATCTGCTTGACCGGCTTGAACAGGAAATGGCGCAGCACCGCAAAGGTGATGAGCATATTGCAGAAAGTAAAAAGCGCAGTCCACGGGTTGACGCCGACGAAGCTTTCAAATCCCGTCATAGGTCATCCCTCCTTTCGAGTACTTCGCTTCCCAATCAGAACACGAAGAGAAGAAGCAGAGAGATAACCAGAGAGTAAATACCGGTAGACTCGGTAATGGCACAGCCCAAAATCATGTTGGTACGCAGAACGTTGGTCATTTCGGGCTGGCGAGACATACCTTCCAGCGCTTTGCCAACGGCATTACCTTCACCGATAGCCGGGCCAATAGCTCCAAATCCGATCGCGATGCCAGCGCCGATCGCGCAGGCGGCTTTTACGATTGCTGCTTCCATAGGGGTTCCTCCTATAATAAAATACAAAATCAGGCTTCTTCCGGCGGCGGGCAGGCATTGCCTACATAAACCATCGTCAGCAAACTAAAGACGAGGGCTTGTACCCCGCCGGAAAAAACGTCAAAATACAGGCTCAGAATACCGGGAATACCGACTTCCAGATACGGAACGCCGCTGAGTCCCAGCAGAGCCAGAATACCGGTGGCTATGAATACCACACCGAAGATTTTTCTGGCCATTTTCTTCTCACGCAAACCGCTTACCAGCAGTGCTATGCCGATGACCAGAACCACCGCAGAAACAACGATGTTCTTTCCAACCAGACCCAGGAGCGCTGCCGAAACGGTAGCCAGTGCTGAATAAACGAGGCTGGTCAAAACACTGCCGCCCGCAATGTTGCCAAAATGACGGAATGCCATAGAGATTGGCTGTGCAATCTCAGATACCAAGTTCATGGGAGTCATGACGACAATGGGTTTGGTGAAGCCTTTAAGCCACCCCAGGAAACCATTCGCTTTGATTGAGCATCCCCAGCACAAGAAACTGGTCATCAAAGCCCAGGTCACCGTGGTGGAGAGATCTGCGGTAGCGGAACGGAAGATTCCCGTCATACCGATATACGAACCACAAATGGATGAGAGGAACAACGCGCCAATATAGGGTGTCCAATACGCATTATGTTTGCCCATGGTATCTTCCACCATACCGTACAGCATGGATACACCTTTTTCGACCAGAACCTGGCGGCGGGATGGGCGCTTTTGAAGATTGCGTCCCAGCAAGATTCCGGCCACGCACAAGCAAACCATTACCACAAAGGACGAAACAATCGTCTGAGTAATGGGAATTCCGCCAAAAATCGGTATGGTAAAATAGATTTTCGGACCATTCATACGGTTGCATCACCGCCTTTATCGTCTTTGCGGAAAAACTCCACAAGTTTCAGCACCACCTGTGCCATAAGAAGCGGCAAAAGCGCCGCAATCGGGTCACAGAGTTTGGCGCGGAACAGCAGAATATAAACGGCCGCCAGAACCAGAAGCCGGATCACGCCGGACGCCTGGATGGAAAGCTGTGCCCGCTGCGGGTCGTTATCCCGTGCAGCACGGTCTACAGCGTTGGAAACCGTAATGCTTAAAGATGCGAAGTTACCAATTGCCAAAATCCATCCGGCAATTGCGCCTAGGATTACTTCACGGGTTAGCATTCCCAGCAATGCATAAACCGCCAGCATGGCAACCACGCAAACAGCCAGACCTGCCGCCAACCGGCCGATCTGGTGTAGGATTTCTCTCCGCTTTTGCATCGGCGAGGTTACCCCTTTCTTATCCATGATGATTGAATGAAACAGGCGGTGTTTTTTTCTCAGAACGATCCCTGCCCTGTCGTTCAATCGCTTTTAGCGAGTAGCGCATACTGCTCACTGCTCCCAGTATGCCCAAAATCACACCTGCAGCCACAACCCAGCTTCCTAACGAGAATGTTTTTTGCAGCCACAAAGCTGCCCCCACAAAAAGGATCGGCGGAACACAGATGGAAAGTCCGAACTGTGTCAGCCATACAAGATGCCGGGTGATATCATAAAGGTCTTTCATGGCACCTCCCTGCGCCAAAGCCGCTCAATGGCTATAGTATACACCTACGCCTTCAAATTTTCAACAATTTCTTTCGTCTGTGTATTATTATTTTTGTGTATTATTTACGAATTTGATTGGTATTCTTCGCAACTGAATCAAATTTTGCACGCTTGTTTATTGTACTGTAGAACGTTAAGTGTCACACCTAAACCATAGCGTTTTTTGTATGCTTTCCAGACCGCTTTAATGGCTCTGACTCGGTGATTTCCAATATCTGGTTATTTTCTTGTTTGCCTATATCTGTAAAAAATTATCCAAATAAAAAAAGAAAGGGACATCCAATGGATATCCCTTTCCTTTTCTGTAAGAAATTTATTTTTTATTTTTGGACCCGAACCGGTATTCCGTTCCATTTTTCAAGCGCTCAATATTGGCCCGATGCAACCAGATCACCATGGTTCCCATAATAACGCAGCACAGAGTATTGAAAATAACGGTGGGCGTATTGGCTCCCAGAACAATCCAATATACCAGACTGACTACCGGGAACAGCGCTGCCACAATGATACTACCCAAAGACACGATACGCGAAAAGACAAACTGAATAAGGAATACAAGCAGCAAAATGCCACAGACAACAGGACTGATAGACAGCGCTGCACCGGCTCCCACCAGTACGCATTTACCGCCTTTAAAACCGAAGTACAACGGTCGACTATGACCAATCATACAGAAAATAGCTGCCAGGTAAGCCCCGCAAACCGGTGCCAGTAAAGCATCTGTTCCAATCAAGGAAGCAAAAAGAGCCCGGCCGATCCCGGCTGCCGCAACACTTTTGCCCACATCACCCAGAATGGTAAAAAAGGCCGGCAGTTTACCATAGGTGCGCAGGACGTTGGTCATACCCGCGTTACCACTGCCATGGGTACGAACGTCTTCGTTGAACATGGCTTTGGAAATCAGCACACCGAACAGAATACTGCCCAGCAAGTAACCGGCCAAAGCCGTTAGAACACATGCCGCAATAACATGAAGTACCATGATTCCTTACACCTTTCCTGCTTTTACCGAACCGTCTCCGTGTTCCCGTGTGATCATACGAACAGGCGTTCCCGTCAAGCCAAACGTTTCCCGGATCTGATTCTCCAGGTAACGCTGGTAGGAGAAGTGGAACAAAGCCTTCTGGTTGACGAAGCAAACAAATGTCGGCGGGCGGGTGGAAGTCTGCGTAATATAGAACACCTTCAAGCGCTTACCCTTATCGGAAGGCGGCTGAACCTTGGCGGTTGCCCGGGCCAGCATTTCGTTCAAAGCGCCGGTGGGGATACGCGTTCCGTTCTGAATATCCACATAGTGGATCGTTTCAAACAGTTTATCTACCCGCTGGCCCGTCTTGGCGCTGATAAAGACAATCGGCGCATAGGACATGAAACTGAAATCTTCTTCCAGTTGTTTACGCATAGAATCCATGGTGTAACTGTCTTTCTCGACAGCATCCCATTTGTTGACCGCGATGATGCAGGCTTTTCCCTGCTCATGAGCGTAACCTGCCACCTTGGAATCCTGCTCGGTGAATCCCACCGTGGCATCAATCATAATGACGCAAACACGGCTGCGCTCTACCGCCGCAAGGCTGCGCAGCACACTGTAACGCTCCACACCGCTTTCAACCTTACCTTTTTTGCGCAGACCGGCTGTATCGGTGAAGATAAACTTGCCGTACTTATTCTCCACCAGGGTGTCAATGGCATCCCGGGTGGTACCCGCTTCATTGGCCACAATCAGGCGGTTCTCGCCAAGGATGTGGTTGATCAGGCTGGATTTGCCCACGTTGGGACGACCGATCACCGCTACCGTAATGCGGTCATCACCGTCTTCGTCTTCCTGAGTAAAGTTCAGATGTGCACATACGGCATCCAGCAAATCGCCGGTACCATGACCGTGTACACCGGAAACCGGAATAATCTCGCCCAAGCCCAAGGAGTAGAAATCGTAGAGTTCCATCGGCGGTTCGCCGATTTTATCACACTTATTGACCGCCAACACCACAGGTTTGCCGCTGCGCATCAGCATACCGGCAATGTCCTGATCCTGGGGCGTGACCCCATTGGTCAATTCGGTAACCATAACGATGCAATCCGCCGAATCAATGGCAATCTGTGCCTGTTCGCGCATATGTGCCAGCAGGCCGTCATCAATCCGCGGCTCGATACCACCGGTATCGACCAGCAAAAATTTGTTGCCGCACCATTCACAATCACAAAAAATGCGATCGCGGGTCACGCCCGGCGTGTCCTCCACGATGGCAAGGCGCTGGCCGGTCAGTTTATTGAAAATCGTAGACTTGCCCACGTTGGGACGCCCAACGATAGCAACGATCGGTTTTGCCATGTCCACCCCTCCTTAATTAGGTCCTCTCTTGATTCTTCGGATGCGCTTGTGCGCGCTTAAACAGGCTTTACAACAACCACCGCCATCCGTTGGGATGGTCATAGTACGGCACCCCAACGCTTCCGAAAGCTGGGGCAGCGTAATGTCGTCCAGAAAGCGATCTTTTTCATCCCGCAGCATTACTTCCGGTACAGCCAGCAGGTCGCTCTTCAGGTTCCCTTTGCATTGTTTGATGATATCGGTTCCCGTCACAAGCCCCGCCACGCTGACGTTGCCGCCAAAATAGTCGTTGCGAATCTGATGTACGGTAATTTTTACCTGCGGGTATTTTTGCATCAAAGCTCTGGCCGATTGCTCAATGAGTGGTCCTGCCAGTGTTCCGGTAACAACATCCATACTGTGAGGCAGCACAAGACCGCGATAATTTTCCAGTTCTTCCAGGAATGTATCGTGATAAAGGCGCCACATTCCTACGCCATCTTCCAGCTGGGCAAACTCATCGTAGAAATCTGCATCCGGCAGTTCCCGTTCCGCTGTCAAATACCATTCGTCGCTGGGATATACAATGCTGCGGCCATATTTCTCCCGGCAGCGATAGCTGTATTCTTCCAGAATAGCCAGCGTTTCGGCAGCAGATTCCTTATCATAGGGCTGCAATTTGTACAGCCCTTTTCTATAATCCGTCACACCAGCCGGAACCACCGCAATGCTGCCGACCTGCGGCCGGAGCGCCAACAGATCATCCAGTGTACGGCGCAATTCATCTCCGTCATTGATGCCGCGACACAAAACCAACTGGCAGTTCAGATCAATGCCGCCGGCGGCCAGTTTTGGCAGATACTGCAAAACTTCCCCGCCCCGTTTATTGGCCAGCATTCGAATACGAAGCTGTGGGTTGGTGGTATGCACCGACACAAAAATGGGGCTGATGTGCATTTCGATGATACGATCGATTTCCCGATCACTCAGATTGGTCAGCGTAATATAATTGCCGAACAAAAAGGAAAGGCGCTCATCGTCATCCTTAAAATAAAGCGGTTCCCGCATACCGGGCGGCAACTGGTCGATAAAGCAGAACATGCAGTGATTGGAACAGCTGTGTTTTTCATCGCCCAGATAAGTTTTGAAATTGCATCCCAGCGGCTCGTATTCGCCTTTTTCTACCGCTATCGTGCGATGCTGTTCATGCTCGCACACTTCTAAAGAAAAACGGGCCGGAGTCGTGTAAAACTGATAATCCAGTGCATCACGCAAAGGATGTCCGCCGACCGAAAGCAGCGCGCAGCCTTCCGAAATGCCCAGCCGCTGGGCCGGAGAATCCGTATCGACCGAAGTAACATACAAGGCCATGGTCCCGGCCCTCCTCTCTTAAAAACGGCAGTAACAAAAATGGGGAAGGCAACGCCCTCCCCTAGCAAGAAACTTACGCTTCCTTCTTGATGACTTCCTGGCCTTTGTAGTAGCCACACTTGCCGCAAACCTTATGGGGAACCTTCAGTTCGCCACACTGCGGGCACTTCACCAGCGTCGGCGCCTCCAGTTTCCAGACATTAGAGCGACGTTTGTCGCGGCGGGCTTGAGAATGCTTTCTCTTGGGTACGATAGCCATAATCGGACACCTCCTTGGTGAAATTCAACTGAGCAGTTGTTTTAATATGCTAAGCCGTGCATCTACAGGGGCAGCAGAATCTGCCGGTTGGCAGGTACATCCTGCCGCCTTCTTCTTGCCGCAGATGGGGCATAGGCCTTGGCAATCGGCGCTGCAAAGCAGTACCGGGGGGACCTCGAAAATCAGTTCCTGAAAAACCAGCTCTTCAAGATCCAAACAGCCTTTTTCCTGACAAGGCAATTCGAAATCGGGATCTTCCACATCACGCATCCGAACCCAATATTCCCTTTGGAACTTATAGTCCTTATGGATTGGTTCCAGGCAACGCGCACATTCGGCATCAATTTGCGCCTTTACACACAAGAGCAACGCCGCGCCATCATCGGTGGGCGTTGCCGAAAAGTCACATTCTGCCGGGGCGGCCAGTCTAAAACCGCCAAAGTCTGCCTGCGAAAGATCTGCCAGAAAATGTGCGTTATAAGGCACTCTGGCGTTTTCCAGAAAGGATTGCAGATCAAATTGCATAGTACACCTCAAAAGGTTGCTTAAATAGTATACACAAGTGAAGTAGGCTTGTCAACAAGAAAACCGCAAAAAGTTGCGATTTTTTTCACTTTTTTCGTAAAAAACAGGGCGGGAAAGCCCCTTCCCGCCCTGTAATGTTTATCGGATTGCCGCTTTTTCTCAGATCACGTACTTTTTCAGATCGGCAGGCAGCTCGTCCGCATTCGCAGAAACCGTAACCACGACTTCGATATTGCTGGTGATCTTGTCGATGGCTTTCAGAACCTTATCGGCAGCTTCCAGATCGTGATCGATGATCCGCAGGATACCGTCAATGAACAGCTCGGTAATATCGTAGTTGCCGGCCAGCACACCAGCCACAAAGCCGTACAGCATATCAGCGCCCACAACGCCGTATTCGTCAACGTCCACCAGACGGGCCGCGTGGTTGATCTCGGTGGTGAGCTTCATGCACTTTTCAATAACAACAATGTTACCGGAAGTGGTTTTGGTCGCCTTGTCGATCATGTCAATCATGGTCTTAGTCTTGCCAGAGCCTTTGGTTCCAACAATCAGTTTCAGCATAAGGGGGTACCTCCTTTATTCGTAGGCGCCTCGCGGCGCGAGTTTCCGTCAATCCTGCAGCTTCGCTTCCAGTTCAGCCTTGCGATCCTCATAGCCGGGCTTGCCGAGCAGAGCAAACATGTTCTTCTTATAGCTCTCGACACCGGGCTGATCAAACGGGTTGACGGAAAGCAAATAGCCGGATACCGCGCAAGCCTTCCAGAAGAAGTAAATCAGCTCGCCTACATCATGGGCGCTCAGGCTGTCCACTTCAATGACCCCGAGAGGCACACCGCCATCGGTATGTGCCAGAATCGTGCCTTCCATCGCCTTGCGATTGACAATGCTCATGTTCTGTTCCGCCAGGAAATTCAAACCGTCAAAGTTGCCTTCCAGGGATTCGATATAGAAGTCTTCACGGGTATTTTTGATATCCACGTAGGTTTCGAACATCACGCGGCTGCCATCCTGCAGGAACTGGCCCATCGAGTGCAGGTCAGTAGAGAAGATGCAGGACGTAGGCATCAGACCCTTCTGGTCCTTGCCCTCGCTCTCACCGAAGAGCTGCTTATACCACTCGTTCATCATGGTAAAGTCAGGCTCAAAGCAAGCCAGCGTCTCAACGCTCTTGCCCTTACGGTACAGGATATTGCGGGTCATGGCATAACGATATGCGTCGTTGTCCATGCTGCACTTGCCGAATTTCTCACGGCCATCGGCAGCACCCTGCATAAGCTCGTCAATATCAATACCGGCACAGGCAATGGGCAGCAGGCCTACCGCAGTCAGGACGGAATAGCGGCCGCCCACGTCATCGGGAACCACAAAGGTCGGCCACCCCTGCTCATTCGCCAGCTGCTTGAGGGTGCCCTTGGCACGGTCAGTGGTAGCATAGATACGCTTGTTGGCTTCTTCAGGGCCAACAGAGTCTTCCAGCAGCTTGCGCAGCACACGGAATGCCAGTGCCGTCTCGGTAGTGGTTCCGGACTTGGAAATTACGTTGATCGAGAAACGCTTACCCTTGGTCAGTTTGATGATGTCGTTGAGTGCCGTCGGAGAGATGGTGTTGCCGCAGAAATAAATCTTCAGGCCATCGTCCAGCTCATTGTGGTACAGGCCGCGGACAGCCTCCACAACCGCGCGGGCGCCCAGGTAAGAACCGCCGATACCGGCGACCAGCAGCACATCGGAATCCGAACGGATCTTCTGTGCGGCCTCTTTGATGCGGGCAAACTCTTCCTTGTCATAAGTAACAGGCAGGTCAAGCCAGCCCAAGAAATCATTGCCGAAACCAGTCTTGGTTTCCAGCTGCTTGTGGGCCAACTCGACCTGCGGATAGATTGCCTCATATTCTTCAGGACGGATGAATTTTGCAAGATGCTTGCCGTTGAATTTGACAGCCATCTTTATGCCCCTCCTTTATGTTTTGATTGTCTTCATGATACCGTTTTGTGTCGGTATTGTCAAGCAAATGTCCGATATTTTTTTCGACTTTTTCATGAACATTGCACAAATTATCCGTCGCACAAAGCAAGACTCTGTACCAAAAGCCCGAAGCAATACCCAAAACTCAACGCGTCTACGTCCTGTGCTGCTGTAATGGAAAATGTTTGCAGCTCCTCTCCCCCATTTGTGAGATGCACCGTGCCGATCTGTGCCCCCCTCTCTACCGGAGCCTGCAGCACTTCGGGAAGTTCAACGGTTAATTCCAGTGTTTTACCCTGTCCTTTCGGCATCAGGTATTTCTGGGGCGCATCATATTGCAGGGCGACCGCATCGGTGGTTCCGCGGGTAACGGGCAGCGTCGCAGGCGCATCCTCGGGCAGTTCGGCAACAGCGTTCTCATAGTTGGCAAAACCATAGTCCAGCAAAGCCGTAGCTGCTTCAAAACGTTCTTTGCCGGAAGCCGACCCCAGCACCACCGCAATCAGCCGTAAATCATCCCGCTCGGCGCTTGCCGAAATACATACCCCTGCTTTGCTGGTGGTTCCTGTTTTCAGACCCGTGATTCCGCTATAGCTTTTCAGCAGTTTATTGGTGTTTACAAGCTGTGTGGCACCATCCCGAAGGGTATCGGTCCAGATTGAACAATAGTCCCGGACTTCCGTATGATGCAATAGCATCTCCCGGCTCATGATGGCAACGTCCCTTGCACTGGAGAGATGCCCCTCCTGGTCCAGTCCGCAGGCATTTTCAAAGTGTGTCTGGGTCATTCCCAATGCGGCGGCTTTTTCATTCATTTTCTGTACAAACGCCGGCTCACTTCCGCCAACGTATTCCGCTACAGCTACAGCCGCATCGTTGGCACTGGAAACACAGATGGCCTTCAGCATGTCGTTGAGAGTCATCTGTTCCCCCGGTTCCAGCCAAATCTGACTGCCGCCCATACTGTAAGCGTGTTCACTGATAGGCACATAGTCTTCCCATGAGATTTTTCCCTCTTCCAGTGCCTCAAAAGTAAGCAGCAGCGTCATAACTTTGGTAATGGATGCAATCGGACGCTGTTCATCCGCGTTTTTTTCGTAAAGTACCGTACCGGAGTCTTCGTCGATCAGAATGGCCGCCGCACAGGGAACATCAAAATCATTCGTGCCGGCCGGCACAATGCTCTGCTTCCCGTTTTCACTTATCACCGCATCGGCTTCGGATTCCTCCTGTGCATAGGCACGCAGGATTGAAAACAACGCCAACGCCAGGCACAACAGTATCGTTACTGCCCGTTTTTTCATGCAACAACACCCCCGCTGCCAATTGACTTTGGTTAAGCCTATGCGGTGTCAATCAGTTTTAGTATTGCGCTTTGTCGTTCTATCCATTATAATAAGGGGCACGATTGAACACTTATCTACCGGAAAATTGTAAAGGAATCATCACCATGCGGGTAACATTTTACACCTTGGGTTGCAAGGTAAACCAGAACGAAACCGGCGCCTTGGCTCAGCTTTTTGAAGAAAGCGGTTACACGGTCGTTTCCAACGACGAAGGCGCAGACGTTTATGTGGTCAACAGCTGTACCGTGACCAACTTCGGAGACCAGAAAAGCCGTAAATGGCTGCGCCGGGCAAAGCGGGAGAATCCAGGAGCTGTAACGGTCTTGACCGGGTGTTACCCCCAGGCGTTTCCTGACGAAGCCGCGGCCATTGAAGAAGCTGACGTGGTTACAGGTTCCGGCAACCGGCGCGCCATTTTACATGACGTACAAAAAGTTCTGAACGGCGAAGCCGAGCGCGTAGTGGACATTCGTCCCCATGAAAAAGGCGAGCGTTTTGAAGAGCTGCCCATGGACAAGTTTGCCGAACATACCCGTGCTTTTGTCAAGGTGGAAGATGGATGCAACCGCCGCTGTGCTTATTGTGTAATTCCCCGGGCGCGCGGACCTGTACGCAGCCGCGATGAAGCCAGCATTTTGCAGGAACTGCACCGTCTGACCGAAGCCGGTTACAAGGAAATTGTTCTGACCGCGATCAGCTTGCCCAGTTACGGTACCGACAACGGGACCAGCCTGGTAGAGCTGGTGGAAAAGGCTGCTATGGTACCAGGTGTGGAGCGCCTGCGCCTGGGCAGTCTTGACCCTGACATGCTGCACGACGATGACATTCTTCGACTCTCGCGTATCGAAAAGCTCTGTCCGCAGTTTCATTTGAGTCTGCAAAGCGGTTGCGACAAAACGCTGCGCGCTATGCGCCGCCCTTATACAACGGCACAATTTGCTGAAATCGCCAATAAACTCCGCTGCGCTTTCGGCGAGGAAAACGTAAGCTTTACGACCGATGTCATTGTCGGTTTCCCAGGAGAAACCGAAGAAGATTTTGAAGCCAGCATGGCCTTTGTAACGGGTCAACGGTTCCTGAAAGTACATGTATTCCCCTATTCCCGCCGCGCCGGAACACCCGCCTATGATTTTCCTGATCAGATTCCGGAGCACGAGAAAGAAGCACGCAGCCGCCGTATGACCGCTGCGGTCGAAGCTGTACGTGCCGAGGAAGCCGCCCGCATGCAGGGCCGTGCCGCCGATGTTTTGCTGGAAACGTCTCTCTCCACCACATTGTTTACCGGATATACGAAGCAGTATCTGCCGGTGCTGGTTACCGCACCGGGGCATCAGACCGGTGACATTGTCAAAGTCCGGTTGAAGGAATGGGACGGCAAACGCAGCCGTGCAGAGTTGATTCTGTAAACTGCAACACCCGAGCAAGAAAAACTTTATAGAACCACAGGGAAAATAATTTTTATTTTCCCTGTTTTTTGTTGCCTGCCCTCTTGCCAAAGCCGGGTCTTTTTGGTAAAATTTTAACAGGAGCGGTTGTGTTCCGCCCCATCATGTTTTGGAGACATTTGGAGAAATCGGAGCAAAAGAAGGAGCAATCACAATGAGAGGTATTTACACCCCCGTTACGGATATCCGTCGCAAGGTGTTCACCGAAGTTGCACGTATGGCGTACGAAGTCAATGAAATGTCCGACTACGCACACCTGATGCGCGAACTGCCTTACAAGATCATTCCCGGCGAGGAAGGCTCTCTGCGCAGCAGCATCTTCCTGGAGAGAGCGATCATTTCGGAGCGTATTCGTCTGGCCATGGGTCTTTCCCTGCGTCCGCTGGACGAGAGCGTGCCGGCCAGCGAGGGTCTGGAGCACAGCGTCATTGCTGATAAATATTACGAGCCGCCGCTGATCAACGTGATCAAGTTCGCCTGCAACCGCTGCCCGGAAAAGATCATTAAGGTTACGGCCATGTGCCAGGGCTGCTTGGCGCATCCCTGCCAGGAAGTCTGCCCCAAGCACGCGATCAGCTTCCGCAACGGTAAGAGCCATATTGACCAGAGTCTTTGCGTCAAGTGCGGCCGCTGTGTCAACAGCTGCCCCTACAGCGCTATTGTAAAGACCGAGCGTCCCTGCTCCGCTGCCTGTGGTATGGGCGCCATTCACTCCGACCAGTATGGCCGCGCCGACATCGATTACGACAAGTGCGTATCCTGCGGTATGTGCCTTGTGAACTGCCCCTTCGGCGCGATTGTCGATAAGGGCCAGATCTTCCAGCTGGTTCAGTCCATTAAGCGCGGCGACAAGGTTATTGCTATTGTTGCTCCCGCATTCATCAACCAGTTCCCCGGCATGACCCCCTCCAAGCTGAAGGAAGGTATGCGGATGCTGGGCTTTGCCGACGTAGAGGAAGTTGCTATTGGCGCTGACCTGTGCACCATTGACGAAGCCAAGGACTTTATGGAAGAAGTTCCCTCCAAGCACCCCTTCATGGGCACTTCCTGCTGCCCCGCCTGGAGCGTCATGGCGAAGAAGCTCTTCCCTGAGTACGCCGACTGCATCAGCATGACCATGACCCCGATGGTGCTGACTGCCCGCCTGATCAAGAAAGATCATCCCGACTCCCGCATCTGCTTCGTTGGTCCCTGCTCGGCCAAGAAGCTGGAAGCCAGCCGTCGTTCTGTGCGCAGTGAGGTCGATTTTGTGTTGACCTTCGAGGAACTGATGGGCCTGTTTGAAGCGAAGGAAGTCGACTTCACTTCTCTGCAGGACAACCCGGATGATTCCTTCAACAGCGCCAGTGCTGATGCTCGTGGCTTTGCCGCTTCCGGTGGTGTTGCCCAGGCTGTCGTGAATGCCATCAAGAAGATCGATCCCGATCGTGAGGTCAAGGTTGCCAGCGCCCAGGGCTTGGCAGACTGCCGCAAGATGATGACGATGGCAAAAGCCGGCAAGTACAATGGCTATCTGCTCGAAGGTATGGCTTGCCCCGGTGGCTGCATTGCCGGTGCCGGTACGCTGGCTGATCCTGCCAAGAGCGCCGCTATGCTGAACAAGTACAAGAACGAAGCCAAGATGAAGAACGCTACGGAAACTCCGTACAAGGATTCTATCGGCTTGCTGAAGTACTAATTCCATTATAACAACATCCCCGTGCGGAATTCCGCACGGGGATGTTTTATTTATGGTATTTCATGCCGGCATTGATCGTACATGCCCGGTAAATTTGTTCCGTCAGAACCAGTCTGGCCAATTGGTGAGGCAATGTGATGCGTCCAAGGCTGATTCGTGCCTGTGCGGCTCGCTTCACGCTCTCATCCAGTCCATGCGAGGAGCCAATCACGAATGCCACGTCTCCGGCCCCGCTGCCTGCACGCTGGGCCAGCATTGTGGCCAATTCTTCACTGGAGATCTGCTTTCCCTCCACGCAAAGCGCCACCAGATAAGCACCTTTTCGCACGGAATGGAGAATACTCTCCCCTTCTTTTTGAAGTGCTTTCGCAATTTGTTTGTCGCTCGCATTTTTATCGGCAATCGCCGCTTCGGGAAGTTCTATAATACGAAAATTGCAGAAACTGCTCAGCCGCTTCTGATATTCTGCTACGCCGGCAGCAAAGTAGCTGGCATTGAGCTTACCCACACAGATCAAATCTATATTCTGCATAACGACCCTGCCTTAAAATTCCAAAAAGGGGCTGATATCGTTGCGTGTCTGGGCCTGAACGATCACGTCTTTGCCGGGCTGAATTCCGGCGGCAAGCAAAACATTGTAGACAGTAGTCAATGCCAATTCCGGAGAGTTGTTCGTTTGGCTCAAGTGACACAACGCAAACTTTTTGCAGCCCTCCTGAATCAGATCCAGAATCGCTGCTGCACAAGCTTTATTGTCCAAGTGACCGCGGTCACTGGCAATGCGCTTTTTGAGATAATAGGGATAAGGCCCGCCATGCAAACTGAACGCATCATAGTTGGCCTCCAGTGCCACAAGGTCACATCCCATGAGATTGTCCTCTACCACCGGCGTCAGTACACCCAGGTCTGTAGCAATGGCCATCTTGCGCTGATCCGGTGTAACAATGCGGTAACCGCAGCACGGCACATCGTGGCTGGTGGGAAAAGCCGTTACGCGGAAAGAGCCAACATCCAGTGTTTGCCCACCATCTACAGCCACCGCTTCCACAGCAGGAGGTAATGTACCACGGGATGCCAATGTATCCAATGTATCGGCGCTGCTGAAAACCGGGATCGGATGCTTTTTCAAAAAGGTATCCAGCCCCGCTACATGGTCAGAATGTTCATGGGTAACCAAGATGCCGGCGCAGTCACTGATGGCCAGATCCAGCTTACGTAATGCCGTCATGGTGGTACGGCAACTTTTACCCATATCGACCAGCAGGTATTCCCGGCCGTGCAGAATCAATCCGCAATTGCCGGAAGATCCCGAATACAGGGTAGTAAACAATGCCATAAAATTTTTCCTCTTTGTTCTGAAAATCCCATAAAAAGTGGGCCGCTGTTGGGCGGCCCACTGCCTATTGTTTCAAATTGCGCGGGTAATTGCGTTTGCGGGAATCTCCACACGACGGATGTCGGCACCCAACAACTGCAGTTTCTCGACAATATTTTCGTAACCACGTTCAATGTGAATGGTCTCGTCAATCTCACTCACACCATTGGCGGCCAATGCAGCCATAACCATAGCGGCGCCTGCCCGAAGATCCGTTGCGCGCAGCGGAGCGGGGCGCAATTCCTTGACGCCTTCAATCACCGCAACCTGGCCATCCACCTGAATATTCGCACCCATGTGGATTAGCTCATCCACATACCGGAAGCGATTCTCCCAGATTCCTTCCGTTACAATGGAAGTACCATCCGCCAAGGACAGCAACGCCGTCATCAAAGGCTGCATATCCGTCGGGAAGCCGGGATGCGGCATGGTTTTGACTTTCAGGGGCTTCAATGTACCGGTGCGGGTAATTCGCAGGGCATCATCATATTCCTGAATCATGCAACCCGCAGCCCGCAGTTTTGCGGTAATCGGCTCCAGATGTTTGGGAATAATGTTATGCAGTGTCACATCGCCCTTGGTGATGGCAGCCGCCACCATGTAGCTTCCGGCCTCGATCTGATCGGGAATGATGGCGTAGTTGCAGCCATGCAGCTTTTTAACGCCATGAATCTTGATCACATCCGTGCCTGCGCCATGAACGTCAGCACCCATCATATTCAGGAAATTGGCCAGGTCCACAATATGCGGTTCACGGGCCACGTTTTCCAGGACGGTCGTTCCTTCTGCCAACACAGCGGCCAGCATAGCGTTCATTGTTGCGCCTACAGAAACCGTGTCAAAAAACACATGTGCGCCAACCAACTTGTCGGCTTTAACATGGATCTGACCGTATTCAACGGAATCGTCTGCGCCAAATGCCGTAAAGGCCTTCAAATGCTGGTCAATGGGACGGGGGCCCAAATTGCACCCGCCCGGCATAGCTACCTGACCGGAGCCAAACCGTCCCAACAATGCTCCCAGGAAATAATAGCTGGCGCGCATCTGACGGGACAATTCGTTGGATACTTCGGTGCAGTCGATATGCGTTGTATCGATTTCGTAAGTGCTGCGGCTGACCATGCGGATGCTGGCGCCCAGTTCGCTAAGAATCTGGAGCGAAGCCATCACATCGCTGATGCAGGGCAGGTTTTCAATCAAACATTTATCAGCAGCTAAAATCGTGGCAGGCAAAATGGCCACAGCGGCATTTTTGGCACCGCCGATGTTCACATCGCCATGCAGCGGGGTTCCCCCGCGGATCACAAATTTTTCCAAATGTAGCTCTCCTTTGCGCAGTGTCTTGTGTAAGATCCCTCACCTAACGCAATTCACCTTTGCGCACTTTGCTTAATTATACACCATTCCACTCTATTTGAAAAGTGCTGTATCGTATAATTGCAAAAACTTTGTGAAAAAGCACCAGAGTTTAACGGTGTATAGCCACTTTTTTAAGCGGGCTTACATGTTGGGGAACAAAGTCTGGGCACTGAACAGGGCACCGTTATAGAACATTTCAAAATGACAATGGTTACCTGTGGAGTTACCGGTAGAACCAACCTCACCAATTTTGTCGCCCTGCGAAACAGCCTGACCCTGGGTTACGGAAATCGCCGACATATGTGCATACAGTGTCTTGTAACCGTTGCCATGGTCGATTTCCACGTAATTACCATAGGAGTAATGCCATCCTGCGGCAATGACTGTGCCAGAGTCCGAAGCAATGATTGTAGTACCGTAAGCAGCACAGATATCGGCACCGCGGTGGCCGCTGCTCATCCAGCGGCTTACGTAGGTGTAGTTGGGAACCGGCCAGATAAAGCTGCCAGAACCAATCTGTGCCACCATACCGCTCTTGAGTCGGGTACCGGTCACCGTGATCTCCGGCACAGCCTGTTTGGTCACATTGTAAGAAATTGCCTGACGGTCAGTAACAACACCATCGATCATGGTGATCTCATAGGTGACGTCTTCAGAACCGTCTTCGCCTTCCTGCAACGTAACCACCTTGCCGAAATCGTATTCCGAAGATTCCGAATTCTGCGTGTCAAAGGGAATGGCTACCGTTTCGGTTTCCTGACGAACCACCTTGACTTTCAGGAGCTCGGCCGATGCAGCACCGGTAATGATTTCCGTTCCGGCTTCCACTTCCTGGTCAAGCGTCAACAATTCCGGATTCATCTGCGCAAGAGAATCAAAGCTGACACCTGTGGTATCTACGATGCTTTGGACGGTATCCCCTTCCACAGCCGTGTATGTCTTGATGCCAGCTCCCTGATTCAGTTCATTGATAATGTCACTGTAGGAGCTGATGGACTCATTCAGATAAACGCCATCCAGCAGACGAATCTCGTGCGCAAAAGCCGTGTAGACAGATGGATCGTCTGTATCCTCGTAAGGTTCCTTAACGCTTTCCAGATAGGTGCGCAGATGGTCGCCTTCAGTGGTAACAAAACGCAGTTCGCCGTCAATATACACAGCGGTTGCGTCCACGATTTCATCGCTGGCCGTGCGCAAAATGGCGTTGGCAATTTCGCTTTCCGTCATGGTCTGCCCCGAAACAGCCAGGGTATATGTAGGTGAAACATCCCATTGTGTATCCGGAACGCTGGCGCCGCTCTCGATCAACATACTCTTGGCTGTGTTGATACGGGACTGCACATCATCACGCGCATTCTCAAACACCTGTTCGTTGTCCACGTAACCGACGCTTTCTCCGTTCACCTGAACGTTCAACACAAAGTGAAGATCCAAACCGTTACGAACAATAATTACCAACGCAGCGGCTGCGATTACGGGCAAAATGTAAGTGATGGCATTCCATACAATCGGGTAATATTTTTTGACACCCCGGCGGAAATACTGCAGTTTGGCTGCACGAATCTGCCCGGCGTCTTCTTCTTCCATTTCCTGCGACAGCTGTTGGATATGCCGGATGCCGGATGCCATGCGGGTGAAAGGGCTGGTCAGATCTTCCACCAGGGTGAGAATGCCCAGCACAAAAGGCCGCACAATCATCAGCAACAAATTGCCCACGGTTGCGGCAATGGCGTTCACAACGGCACGCAACTTGCGCCACGCGCATACCCCTGCATATTCGACCCAGA
>NZ_JACJKP010000001.1 GCF_016901605.1 Gemmiger formicilis | reverse complement strand
AGATGTGTATAAGAGACAGATGATGAAGTTGGCGGGGGCAAAATCCACCTCGGCGCTGTGGGAAATTCCGCTGGTTTCACGCCCGGCCATGGGGTGGCTGGCAATGAACTCCACTCCTTCAGGCAGCATCTCCTGAATGGGTTCCACCACACCGCGTTTTACACCGGAAACATCGGTCACCAGTGTGCCGGGCCGCAGCAGCGAGCCATATTCCCGCACCCAGTCCAGCAGTACGGTGGGGTACAATCCAAAAATCACACAGTCGGCACCGGTGACCAGATCTGCGAAATCTTCCGTTTTGCCGGCCTGAATATACCCATGAGTCAGTGCATACTCGATGGTGGAACGGCTGTGGGTAATGCCGGTAACATGATAGCCTTTCTGGCTCAGCACCTGTGCATATTTGCCGCCCAGCAGGCCAAGGCCCACGATGAGATAGGTTTTGCTTTTGTCTAACATTCCATTCACGCCCCAACTTTAGTCAAATTCCACTTTGGCGCCCAGTCCGCGCAGGGTATCCCAGAAAGCGGGCCAGCTTTTGTTGACGGCTTCCGCACCGGAAATCAACGCCGGCAGACCGGATGCCGCAGCTGCCACAGCAAGAGCCATCACAATACGGTGGTCGTTGTGGCCAAAAAGCGTTCCGTTGGGAGCATGCAGCGCCACACCGGTAATATGCACTTCGTCGCCTTCCACCTCAATGCGGGCACCCATCTTTTTCAGTTCGGACTGCATGGCTTCAATGCGGTCCGATTCTTTCAGGCGCAGACGCCCGGCATTGCGGATGATGGTTTCGCCGCTGCAGAAACAGCCCAGCGTAAACAGGACCGGTCCCAAGTCGGGGCAATCGGCCAGATCGATCTCGGTGGCGCGCAGCAAACTGCGGGAAAAACGGTATCCGCCGTCCACGGCTTTGAACTTGCCGCCGCAACGCTGCAGAATTTCCAGAATGACCTTATCGCCCTGTTGGCTGTCGGGATTCAGTCCGGTAACGGTGATGCCGCCGATCACACATCCCAGCACCGCCAGGAACGCCGCCTGGCTGTAATCTCCTTCCACCGCAAAATCGCAGGCGGTATAGCGCTGAGGGGCGGCAATGCGGTAGATCACGCTGCCGTTTTTGCGGGCGCGGGCGGTGACCTTTATGCCAAATTGCTGCATGGCTGCCACCGTCAGGTCCACATAGGAACGGCTTTCATAAGGGGGGAGTACCTCGATGGTGCTCTCGGACTCCATCAGCGGTGCAGCAAACAGCAAACCGCTGATAAACTGGCTGGATACATCCCCCGGCAGTGTAAAGCCGCCCGGGCGCAGCCGACCAAAAATGCTGATGCCGTCGCCAGACTGCTCAAAGCGCAGGCCCTGCCGGTCGAACAGCATCTGGTATACGGCCTGGGGACGGTCGAACAACCGTCCCGCACCGGTAAAGCGGACTTTCTGGGCCGTCAGGCTGAACAGCGGGATCATGAACCGCAGGGTGGAGCCGCTTTCGTTGCAGAACACGGGCCGGGTCACTGTCACAAAACCATTGGCATTGCCTCGCCCGGTGATGGTGACAGCGTTGGGTTCTTCCTGAATTTTGGCGCCCAGCTGGGCCGCCGCCCCCAAAGTGGCGCGGATGTCCTGGCTGTACTCAATATTGGTAATATGGCTGACGCCGTCGGCCAGCGCTGCACACAAGACTGCGCGATGAGCCGCGCTTTTGCTGGGCGGCACCGGGGCCGAGCCACTCAAACGGCTGACATGCAGACGCGCGTCCACGCTTACATCTCCCGGCCGATGGCAGCGGCTACCTTGCGGCACATGGCAATGGTCTCGGCAAATTTATCGGGTTTCAGGCACTGGGCGCCGTCGCTCCAGGCGCACTGCGGATTATCGTGTACTTCGATCTCCAGACCGTCGGCACCGGCAGCCACGGCGGCAATGGCCATGCTTTCCACATATTTGTAATCACCGGTGGCGTGGCTGGGGTCTACGATAATGGGCAGGTGGGTCTTTTCCTTCACCACGGGCACCGCCGAAAGATCCAGCGTGTTGCGGGTGGCACGTTCAAAGGTACGGATGCCGCGTTCGCAGAGGATAACGTTCTCGTTGCCGCCGGCCATGATGTATTCGGCGGACATGATCCACTCTTCGATGGTGTTGGCCAGGCCGCGCTTGAGCAGTACCGGCTTATGCATCTTGCCAACGGCCTTGAGCAGCTGGAAGTTCTGCATGTTGCGGGCACCGATCTGCACCACGTCCACGTATTCTTCAAATTCGTCAATGTGGGCTTCGTCCATCAGTTCGCTGACGATGGGCAGACCGGTGATCTCACGGGCTTTGACCAGGTCCAGGATACCCTCGGTACCCAGACCCTGGAAAGAGTAGGGGCTGGTACGGGGCTTGTAGGCACCGCCGCGGATGAAGTTGGCGCCGCCTTCCTTGACCAGTTTGGCCATCTTGATCATATGATCTTCGCCTTCCACACTGCAGGGACCGGCCATGACCGCAATGGGGGCGTGACCGCCGATTTTGGTGCCGTTGACATCCACAACGGTGTCCTCGGGGTGGAACAGACGGTTGGCGCGCTTGTAGGGAGCCGAAACACGGGTCACGTTTTCGACCCAGGGGTTGGCCAGCACGTCTTTTTCGGCGATTTTGGTGGTATCGCCCACCAGACCGAAGACGTTATAATCGGTACCGCGGATCAGTGTGACCGACAGCCCCTGCTTTTCGAAGCTGTCAATAATACGGTCCAGTTCAGCTTGCGGCGTACCCTTTTTGGTGGAAATAATCATGAAGGAAACCTCTTTCTTGCAAATTTATACATCAGAATGTTACAGCAGATTGTCAGATTCAAAAATCCGTACGGCAGCTTCCACCACATTGTTCAAGGTGGTGGAATTGTCCAGTACGGCGTTGGCGGCCGCGCGGTAAAGGGGCGTGCGTTCCGCCTGCAGCTGTTTGAGGGCTGCGCCGCCCTGTGACAAAGGACGGCCGCCGGTAGCCAGCTTGCCCAGCGGGCGCTGTACCCACAGCACGGTGCCGTTCTGGCGCAAAGCCCGTACGTTGGCAGGCGTTTTGATCACGCCGCCGCCGCAGGCAATGACCTGGCCGGTCTGTTTGGCAAGGTCGGCCAGGGTATCGGCTTCGTAGCGGCGGAACGCTTCTTCCCCTTCCCGGGCAAAAATATCGGGGATATTATTCCCGGTACGCCGCTCAATTTCTTCGTCCAGGTCCACAAAGGTTTTGCCCAGACGTTTGGCCAGAGCAGCGCCGATGGTAGTTTTGCCGCAGCCCGGCATACCGATCAGCGAAATGTTGGCCAGCTGATGGGCCAGACGCCGGGTGGCGGTGGGGATCATGCTGTCGGTGGCATAAAAACGACCGGTGAAATGCTGGGCCGCAAAAACAGCCTGCGCCACCAGCATCTCAAACCCTCCGGCGATGGTGATGCCGTGTTCTTCGGCGCGCAGCAGCAATTCGGTGCGGAAGGGATTGTACACCACATCCAGCACCGCTTCCAAAGCGGGGAAGGCTGTGGGGGCCAGCATGCACTGGCCCACATTGGGGTACATACCACAGGGGGTAGTGTTCACAATGATCTGTACATCCCGGTGGCGCATGGCCTCGTTGTACGTCAGCGCGCCGTATTTGCCGGTACGGCTGGCGGTAAGGATGGTGGCGGCGCCGCCGTCACGGCAGACAGCTTCCACGGTGGAATGGGTGCCGCCCGTGCCCAGAATCAGCACGGTTTTGTCGGCAAAATCCACATTGTGGACGCGGGCTAAGTAAGCAAAACCCGCGTAATCGGTATTGTATCCGTACAGCTTGCCGTCCCGGTTCATAATGGTATTGACCGCACCGATGGCCTTGGCCTTGGGGTCCACCACATCACAGTAGGGAATGACCAGCTGCTTATAAGGAATGGTCACATTGATGGCGGAAAAAGCACGTTTTTCCATAAAAGCACGTGCCTCCGCCTCGGTCGGCAGGGGAATCAACTCATAGTGGTAGCCGCCAACCTGTTCATGAATGATTTTGGAATAGCTGTGCCCCAGCTTGGCACCGATCAGACCATACAACTTTTGTTCCATAGCGGTTCACATCCTTTCCGCAGGTTCATAGGTGGGCAGCCCGTGCTTCTGGGCCAGGGTACCGTAGCGCACGGTCAGCAGATCCAGCAGACCGAAAGCGGTCAGGGTGTTCTGCACCACAGCCGCACGGGGAACGATACAGGGGTCGTGCCTGCCTTTGATCTGCAACAGGGCATCTTCCCGGGCCATATAATCCACGGTGTGCTGCTGTTTGTAAATGCTGGGCGTGGGCTTGAGTACAGTGCGGAACACCAGCGGCATACCATTGGTAATGCCGCCGTTGATGCCGCCGTTGCGGTTGGTGGCGGTGACAACCTGACCGTCCCGCATGGTAAACGGGTCGTTGGCTTCACTGCCGCGCATACTGGCAAACCGGAACCCTGCGCCGAATTCCAAACCCTTACAGGCGGGAATGGCAAACATCAGATGAGCCAATTCGCTTTCCACGCTGTCAAACCACGGTTCACCGATGCCGGCCGGCAATCCGGTGACAATGGTTTCCAGAATGCCGCCCACACTGTCGCCCTCACTGCCCGCCGCGCGGATGGCTTCCTGCATGGGGGCTTCCCGGCTGGGGTCCAGCAGGGAAAAATGGCCGGGCACCGGTTCCGGCAGTACCAACCCGGCAGCACTGGACAAAGGCGCATCCTCAACACCGGCGCAGGCGGCAATATGGGTGTAGACCCGGATGCCCAGGTTTTTCAGCACGGTTTCGCACAAAGCCCCGGCGGCTACCGAGGCTGCCGTGATGCGGCCGGAAAAATGACCGCCGCCGCGGGCATCCTGCCAGCCTTCGTATTTCGCGTAAGCGGTAAAGTCGGCGTGACCGGGGCGCAGCAGGTCGGCGGTTTTGGCATAGTCGCCGCTGCGCGTGTTTTCGTTGCGGATCATCAGTGTGATGGCGGTGCCGGTGGTGTGGCCCTGGTAGACACCGGAAACAAACTCTACGGTGTCTGCTTCGGTGCGGGCGGTGGAAAGTCCGTCGCCGCGGGCACGGCGGCGGTCCATGGCGGCCGCAATGGTGGCTTCATCCACCGGCAGCCCGGCGGCCAGACCGTCCAGCACCGCACCCACGGCGGGACCGTGGCTCTCGCCAAAAATCGTCAGGCTGATGGCGTTGCCAAACGTGTTTTTCATCCAACAGGTCCTTTCAAGAGGGAAAAAGAGCACGCCGCACCGGGTGCGGCGGCAAATGAAACGAAACTTATTCCAGGCCCAGCAAATGGGGCAGCTCGGCAGTAGAAATCTTGTCCGCACGCCAGCAGCCCAGCCCCGGGCAAAGGATCACGGTGATGGAAGCACCGCAGGTCTTTTTGTCGTGCTGCATATATTCCAGCACTTTGGCCTTGTTCACGCCGGTGCGGGTGGGCAGCCCCAAAGTCCGGTAGATGGCGCGGACGCGCTTGACCAGCGCGGGGTCTTCGATCATGGGCAGCATGCCCAGCGCAACACATTCGCCGTGGTACAGACCGGTGGTGCGGCGGCCGCGGATGCCTTTGACGGCTTCGATGCCGTGGCCGATGGTGTGACCGAAGTTCAGGCAGGCACGTACGCTGCCTTCCCGCTCGTCCTGTTCCACGATCTTTTTCTTGAATTTCAGGCTGCGGTAGACGATCTGCTCGATGTTTTCTTCCGGGTGTTCGGTTTCAAACATGGCGAATAACTGCGGGTCGCCGATCAGGGCGGTTTTCAACGCTTCGGCCAATCCGTTCACAACATGGCGCCGGGGCAGGGTGGCCAGGGTATCAAAGTCCACCAGCACTACCTTGGGCTGCCAGAAAGCACCCACAATGTTTTTGGTTTCGCCCAGGTCAATGGCGGTCTTGCCGCCGATGGAGGAGTCCACCTGGGCCAGCACTGTAGTGGGGCAGTTGACAAAATCAATGCCGCGCATATAGCTTGCGGCACAGAATCCGCCCAGATCTCCCACCACGCCGCCGCCTACGGCCACCAGCAGGTCCTTGCGGTCCATGCCAAAATCCAGCATGGCCTGCAGTACCTGGCCAAACACCTTCAGGCATTTGCTGCCTTCCCCCTGGGGAATGGTGTAAATGGTGGAGGTGGGGCACTGGGCGGCAATGGTTTCGGCATACTGGGCGGGCACGCCGGAATCCGTCAGTACAAAGACTCTGCGGTTCTGTACGTTGGTAAACTGGTGCAGATTGGCAAGGCATCCTGCTTTCAGGATGATATCATAGCTGCGGCTTTTCAGTTGCATCGTCAGTTTCATGCTTTGCACGTCCTTTTTTATCGGTTAATTCTCCGCGGTATCCAGGGTAAAGGCACCCAGCAGACGCAGCGTACTGCAATCGGTGCGCAGGGTGTCCAGCAGAGTGTCGCAGTCGGTGCTGGTGCATCCGGCCGGGCAGACCAGCTGGACATAAAAATAATACTCAAAGGGTACATGGGGCAGGGGGCGGCTTTTGATACATTCCATATTGAAGCCGCAGGCACCGATCTGGTCCAGAACGGCTGCCAGCTGCCCCGGCTTGTGCCGGGCGGTGAACAGCAGCGCCAGCCGCTGGCCGTCACCGGTCATCACCGGGGGCTGTGCTGCGCGCTCAATGACAATAAAGCGGGTGGTGTTGTCGCCGTCGGCATTCACGCCCTGGGCCAGAATCTGCAGTCCGTACAACCCGGCGGTTTCGGCGCTGGCAATGGCGGCCACTGTGGGATCGTTCAGTTCCGCAATGTGGCGCGCGGCATCCGCGGTGTTGTTCCAGGCGCGGGTAATAAACCCGTGCTGCTGCAGAAAAACGCTGCTTTGCGCCAGTGCCTGGGGATGGCTGACCACCGTGCGCACATTGGCCAGAGCAGCGCCCGGTACCCCCAGCAGGTCCTGCCGGATGGGCAGGTCACACATCCGTGCTACGATGATGTCCGGGTGGGTATACAGCAGATCCAGTACGGTGGAAACGTCCCCGGCGTTGGAATTTTCAAAAGGCAGTACACCAAACTGGGCGTCGCCGTTCTGTACGGTGTCGAACACTTCCCCCCAGGTGGCAAAAGATACCGCCCGGGAAAACGGAAACAGCCGGCGCAGGGCAATGTGGCTCCAGGCACCTTCCACACCCTGGTAGGCGGCGGTATCCCGGCCCAGCATGGCGCGCTGGTAAGCGCGGGAAACCGACATGGCCTCCTGCAAAAAAGCCCGGTAGTAGGGGCGCAGGGTTTCATCCTGCAGCCGGGCGGTGTTTTTTTCCAGCACGGCTGCTTCCCGCACTGCGTCAAAAACAGGCTTGCCGGTCTGGGCCTTGTAGCGTGCCACATCGGCCACCGCGCGCATACGCCGTTCAAACAGTACGGCCATTTCGGCATCAATGGCGTCAATCTCGGTTCGCGCTTGCTGCAAAAGGTCCATATCCGGCGGCTCCTTTGTCTGATCAGAATTATAAATATACATAATCAGTATACCATAAAGAAAATGCCACCACAAGAGTGGCGGCAATAAAAGTGAGAAATCCTGGTTAACCGTGCAGGGCACTGCG
Source organism: Gemmiger formicilis (assembly GCF_016901605.1). Taxonomy (GTDB): domain Bacteria; phylum Bacillota; class Clostridia; order Oscillospirales; family Ruminococcaceae; genus Gemmiger; species Gemmiger formicilis_B. The sequence goes on along the minus strand of NZ_JACJKP010000001.1, from coordinate 47,212 downwards.
CAGGGCAGCCAGCAACTCTGTCTGGTATTCCGGGCTGAAGGTGCCGTGCAGCAGCTTGGGCAGGGCTTCTTCCTGCAGGCGGCGCCAACTTTCGGCTTCTCGTCCCGGCAGGATGGGAACAAAAGAAACACCGTTGGCAGCAGCGGCCTGAGCGTCCCCCATGGCGTCGCCCACCATCATGACTTTGCGGCTCTGGTAGCCGCAGGCCAGCATGGTGGCAATGGAGTTGGCTTTGCTGCCCACTTCCTGCCCGAAAATAATATCGGCGTGCTGTGCCAGGCCGTAGCGCTTCCATTCACTGGCAATGGCGCTTTCGTTGGCGGCACTTACAACTGCCAGGTCGGCCACGGCATGCAGCTGGCGCAGACTTTCCTGTACACCGGGGAACGGTTCAAAAGTAGGTTCCAGCGCCTGAATACGGCGATTGCAGGCGTTGCTCCATTCCAACAGCTTGCGCAGCGCCAGGCTGCCGGTCTGCTTCAGTTCATGCTGCAGGCTGGCGGTGGCCAGCTCGGTGGACGTGCTGACCCAGGCGGCAATGTCATCGCTGCCCGGGATTTCGATGCCGCGATTTTTCAGACGGTCGAAAACCAGCACGACACTCTCAAACCGGGAGATGCCCCGCGTCATGGTATGCAGATTGATTTCCTCCCAGGCGGCGGTAACAAAGTCGGCGTGGTCCTCCAGCGCGAATACACGGATGAGCTCCGGGCACATGACCGTGGTATGCTTGATGCGCACGGTGTCCATTACACAGCCATCTGAGTCCATGCAGACCAAAAATTCACGTTTCTTGGTAAAATCTGTCAATGCGTTTGCCACGGTATCATACCCCCCAATACCTTCCCAAACAATACCTTATATACACCTTTATCATAACAAATACAAATGGTGCTTGGCAATGGTTTTTTGAAAAAAATCCGCGTTTTGTATAAAAATTGCCGTTTATTCGGCAGCCTGCAGGGATAGTGCCTCTCCAATGGGCCGGTTGAGTACCAGCGTGGCCATGGAATCGGCCGGGGTAGGCTGTTTATTGATGACCACCAGCTCGTCACCCCGGAAATAGCGCAGCAATCCGGCTGCCGGGTACACCGCCAGACTGGTGCCGCCTACAATGAGGGTGTCGGCGGCAGCAATGGCGCGGATGGCGTTTTCCATTGTCTGCTCGTCCAAACCTTCCTCATACAGGACCACGTCGGGCTTTACAATCCCGCCGCATTCGGTGCAGCGGGGGATGCCGTCGCCCTGCCCGGCGGCCTCTTCTATGAATTCCACCGGATAAAATTTTCCGCACCGGGTGCAGTAGTTGCGCAGGGTGGAGCCATGCAGCTCATATACGGTATGGCTGCCGGCGGCCTGGTGCAGGCCGTCAATGTTCTGGGTGACCACCGCTTTGCAGATGCCCTGTTGTTCCAGCTGGGCCAGACGCAGATGGGCGGCGTTGGGTTTGGCACCGTGGACAATCAGTTTGTTGCGGTAAAAATCAAAAAACTCCGCCGTATGGGATTCATAAAAACTGTGGGAGAGCATGACCTCCGGCGGATAGCGGAATTTCTGGTGGTACAGCCCATCCACCGAGCGAAAATCCGGGATGCCGCTCTCGGTGGATACACCGGCACCGCCGAAGAATACGAGATTTTTGGATTTTGCCAGAATGGCCTCCAAAGCCGGAACCATACAAACTGCCCCTTTCGTTTTTGGTACAGATGGATTATAATGATTCACAAGGAATGTACTTCCATTATAATCCATTTTAAGGGGGATGCAAGATGCAGGACATCACACGGGAAATGGTGCGCGGTCTGCTGCCCGAACGCCGGGCAGAAACCAACAAGGGCAGTTTCGGCAGTGTGCTGGCGGTGGCCGGCAGCATGGCGTATCGCGGTGCGGCGTCGCTCTGCGTGGAAGGCGCGCTGCGGGGCGGCGCAGGGCTGGTGTATCTGGCCAGTGTGGAACCGGTACTGCAGCTGGTGCTGGCCCGCACACCGGAGTGCTGCGCCTGCGGCTGCCGGACAGATGCAGGCGGCGGTATCCATCCGCAGGATACCGCTGCGTTGCGCGCCTGGTTTACGGATAAAAATACCGTGCTGCTGGCCGGTCCCGGTCTGGGGGAGAGCGCCGGCAACATCTGTAATGTGCTGCTGGGTAAGCGGCAACCCTGGGCGGCAGCCGTGCTGGATGCCGACGCCCTCAATGCCCTGGCGGCAGGCACGCTGCGCGCCGCTTTGCCGGAGCACACCATCCTTACCCCTCATCCGGGAGAAGCTGCCCGTCTGTTGGACACCACCGTACAGGAAATTCAGGCCGACCGGGAAGGGGCAGTGCGGCAGCTGGCAGAAGAATATAACTGTGTTGCGGTGCTGAAAGGAAACGGTACGTTGATCACTGCGCCCGGTGAACCGGTCTGGCGCAATACCACCGGCAATGCCGGTCTGGCACGGGGTGGCAGCGGGGATATTCTGGCGGGCATCATGGCAGGCTTGCTGGCTTCCGGCTGGCAGCAGGGGCGCAGTGCGCTGCAGGCGGCAGTTTCGGCGGTCTGGCTGCATGGCGCCGCTGCTGACCGCTGCGTCAAACGGCGCAGCAGCACCGCGATGCTGCCGCAGGATATTTTTGCGGACCTGGGGATTTTGCTGGCGGAGATGGATGCCTGAAAAGTGAGTAAGCAATAGGGGAGAGAAGAAACACCATGGCAATTGAAAAAGTAAAACAGTTTTTTGCACAGTATGGGATGCAGGAGCGGGTACTGGAATTTCCGGTTTCCAGCGCCACGGTGGAACTGGCTGCCGAGGCCCTGCACTGTGAGCCTTGCCGGATCGCCAAGACCCTGTCCTTTTTGGTGGAGGATGGTCCGGTGCTGATTGTGACGGCAGGAGATGCCAAAATCGACAATCCGAAGTATAAGGCGCAGTTTTCCACCAAAGCCAAGATGCTTACGCCGGAACAGGCTGCCACGATGGTGGGCCACGCGGTGGGTGGGGTTTGCCCCTTTGCGGTGAACCCCGGCGTCAAGGTTTACCTGGATGTTTCGCTGCGCCGGTTTGAAACGGTATTCCCGGCCTGCGGCAGCAGCAACAGCGCCATTGAACTGACCATTCCGGAACTGGAGCAATATTCCGGTTATCTGCAGTGGGTAGACGTCTGCAAAGGCTGGAATTGAAAGAAAGGAGCTTGTCATGACCTACGAAGAAGTGTTTGCCAAGGTAAAGGAACTGTTTGGGGATGCGGACGTGAGCGGCATAGGGGAGCATCTGGCCTATCAGTTCAATGTGACCGGGGAAGGGGCCGGGGCTTTCTATGTGGAAGTCCGGGACGGAAAACTCTTCATGGAACCTTACGAGTATCATGACCGGGATGCCTGCTTTACCTGTTCGGCCGATACGCTGCTGAAAATCGCGTCGGGCAAAATGGACCCGGTGCCGGCGGTCATGCTGGGCCGTCTGAAAGTAGAGGGCAGCATTGAAAAAGCCCTGCGCCTGAAGGAATTCCTCAAGGAGCGCAGGGACTGAACAGCCGTGCACAACACGCGGAAGGAGTGTGCCCGATGGTCTGGCTGGGAATGACGGCTACAACGGCCTGGTTTGTCTTTATGACCTGGCTTTCCCATCAGAGCGGAGAAAAAACCTCCCGTGCCAGCCGCATGCTGGCGGAAGACCTGGGGGAACTGCTGCCGTCCGAAGACCCGGAACGACTCAATACCCTGCTGCGAAAAACGGCTCATGTGGTGGTGTTTGCCGTGCTGGCGGTCCTTTCGCTGCTGACCTGGCAGGCGGCAGGAAAACGGCCTGCCGGATATGGGATTTGGGCGGCACTGCTGTTATGGTGCTGGGGCGACGAGGCCACCAAACGGATGGTGCCCGGGCGGCATTTTTCCTGGCTGGATACCGGCCTGAATGTGTTGGGCGTGCTGGTTGGCGGCGCGGTTTGTGCTGCATGGTGACAGGTAAATAAAAAAGGAGATACGAATCTGCTTATGCGGCAGGCTCGTATCTCCTTTTGATTTGTAATTGTGACGCCGGGCGGTCAAATGAACCGCTCTGTGGCAAAGGCAGATTACTTTTTGTGGTACTTGCGGTCCTCTTCTTCGTAGACGGGCTCGCAGGTCAGGTACATGCCCAATTTGTTGAGGGTATCGCTGTCCACACTGGAAAGGATTACGGTAGAATGAACATCGCAGCCTTTCAGTTTGGGCAGTTGAGCCAATGCGGCGGCTGCGTACTCATTTTCGGACACCGAGCTGGACAGGGCAATGAGAATCTCATCGGTATGCAGACGCGGGTTTTTGCTGCCCAGATAGGTGGTTTTCAGCGTCTGGATGGGCTCAATGGCACGGGCGGAAACAAGTTCCACTTCCTGGTCGATGCCGGACAGCTTTTTCAGTGCGTTGAGCAAAGCCGAAGAAGCGGCGCCCAGCAGAGGGCCGGTTTTGCCGGTGACGATGGTGCCGTCCGGCAATTCAATGGCCGCAGCCGGCAAGCCGCCGGTCTCCTGAGAGCGGATGTGGGCTTGCTGTTCCACGCCGCGGCTGCCTACGGTCAGGCCGGCCTGGTTGAGCAGCAGTTCCAGTTTGAACCGCTCTTCTTTAACGGTGCCGCCCACTTTCTGCTCACACAGGCACTTGAAGTACCGGCGAAGGATCTCGTTGCGGGAAGCTTCGCAGCAGACGGCATCGTCCACAATGCAGTTGCCGGCCATGTTGACACCCATATCTGTGGGGGAGCTGTAGGGGCTTTTGCCGGAGATCATCTCGAACATAGCGTTCAGTACCGGGAAGATCTCAATGTCGCGGTTATAGTTGACGGCAGTCTCACCATAGGCTTCCAGATGGAAGGGGTCGATCATGTTTACGTCGTTCAGGTCAGCGGTGGCGGCTTCGTACGCCAGGTTGACCGGATGCTTCAACGGCAGATTCCAGATGGGGAAGGTTTCGAACTTGGCGTAACCGGCTTTCACACCACGATGATGTTCGTGGTACAGCTGGGACAGGCAGACGGCCATTTTGCCGCTGCCGGGACCGGGTGCCGTGACAACGACCAGCGGACGCTGGGTCTCGATATATTCGTTTTTGCCGTAGCCTTCATCGCTGACGATGCGGGATACGTCGTTGGGGTACCCGGGAATCTTGTAATGGCGGAAGGTACGGATGCCCAGTGCATGAAGACGGTTCTCAAAAGCCTCCACTTCCGGCTCGGCCGTGTACATCGTCACACAGACACTACCCACAAACAGCCCCACTTCCTGGAAGGCGTCGATCAGGCGCAGCACGTCCATGTCATAGGTGATGCCGTAGTCGCCGCGCATTTTGTTGCTGACGATGTCCTCGGCGCTGATGACGACTACGATCTCGGCCTGGTCCTTCAGCTGCAGCAGCATCTGCAGTTTGGAATCAGGGTGGAATCCGGGCAGTACCCGGGAGGCATGGTAGTCATCAAACAGTTTGCCGCCGAACTCCAGATACAGTTTGTTGTCAAACTGGGCAATCCGCTCACGGATGTGCGCAGACTGCATGGACAAGTATTTGTCGTTATCAAATCCGATCTTCATGTACAGCTCTCTTCTCTTTCCAAAATCCCGGCAGGGCAGAACCCTGCAAAACAACATATCGAAAAAAGTATACCACACCCAAAAGCGCAGTGCAATGTACTTATGGGCAGCGGGGCTGCAAATTTTTACCGTGGTGCATTTTGTGCCGGAAAATTTACAAGGGAACAAAACCGCAGAAAAAACAAAAAACCTCACGCCAAAGCGTGAGGTTTTTGGTGCGCCCGCAGGAACTCGAATCCTGGACCCTCTGATTAAAAGTCAGATGCTCTACCAACTGAGCTACGGGCACATATGCGCTGTGCGTTCACAGCCTTCACATTATAGCAAGGTGAAACGGGGTTGTCAATATCTTTTTTCAAACAAATGCAGAAAAAATCACGGCCCATTTGGAGGTCTGCCCTTGCCAAATACAGGGCGGCGCGGTATAATACTTTTTTAGAATAGAAACCGTAAAGGGGATTGGAAATATGGAAACTTTGGGCAACCTGCGCCGTACCCGCTATTGCGGGGAGGTCAGCCTGGCCGACGCCGGTCAGGAAATGACCGTCTGCGGTTCCATCGCCCGTGCGCGCGATAAGGGCGGCATTATCTTTGCCGACCTGCGCGATACCACCGGCATTCTGCAGCTGGTGTTCGATGAAGATACGCCGAAGGACGTTTTCGCCAAGGCGGAAAGCCTGAAAAGCGAGTACGTGGTGATCTGCCGCGGCAAGCTGCGGGAACGCGCTGCCAAGACAGATAAGATTGCCACCGGCGATGTGGAGTTGTATGTGTCGGAACTGCGCATCCTGAGCGAAGCACAGACCCCGCCGTTCGAACTGCGGGATGAGATCAACGTCAACGACGATCTGCGCCTGCGTTACCGCTATCTGGACCTGCGCCGTCCTTCCATGCACGCACCCATCGTGCTGCGCAGCAAGATCATGCAGATCATCCGCAGCTACTTTACCGACAATCATTTTACCGAGATCGAAACGCCTACCCTCATCAAGTCCACGCCGGAGGGCGCCCGTGACTATCTGGTACCCAGCCGTGTGCAGCCCGGTCACTTCTACGCACTGCCTCAGAGCCCGCAGCTCTACAAGCAGATTCTGATGCTGTCCGGCTTTGACCGTTACTTCCAGATCGCCCGCTGCTACCGCGATGAGGACCTGCGTGCCGATCGTCAGCCCGAGTTCACCCAGGTGGACGAGGAAATGTCCTTCGTCACCGAGGACGATATCATGACGATGAACGAGGGCCTGCTCAAGCGCTTGTGGAAGGAAGTGCTGGGCATTGACCTGGTCACGCCTTTTGAGCGTATGCCCTGGAACGACGCCATGAGCCGTTTCGGTTCCGATAAGCCGGACACCCGTTTCGGCCTGGAGATTCAGGACGTGACGTCGGTTTTTGAACATACCGAGTTCAAGCCTTTTGCGGCAGTTGTGGAGGCGAAGGGCTCCATCCGGGCCATCAATGCCAAAGGTATGGCCGACAAGCTCACCCGCAAGAATATCGATAAACTGGGCGAGGTTGCCAAAACCTACGGCGCCAAAGGTCTGGCTTACAGCCGCCTGACGGCAGATGCCACTTCCTCCAGCTTTGAAAAGTTCCTCACGGAGGAAGAAAAGACCGCGCTGTATGCAGCCCTGGGTGTGGAAACCGGCGACGTGCTGCTGCTGGTCAGCGATGCCGACTGGGTCAAGGCCTGTACTGCGCTGGGCCAGGTCCGTCTGGAGATCGGCCGCAAGTATGAGCTGATCGACAACGATAAGTTCAACTTCCTGTGGGTGGTGGACTTCCCGCTGTTCGAGTATAGCGAGCAGGAGAACCGCTGGATGGCTATGCACCATCCCTTTACCATGCCCAAGGCCGAGGACCTGGACAAGATCGAGAGCGACCCCGGTGCCTGCCATGCCGTGGCATACGATATTGTGCTGAACGGTGTAGAACTGGGCGGCGGTTCCATGCGTATCAACGATCCCGCACTGCAGGATCGGATGTTCAAGGCACTGGGCTTTACCGAGGAAAAGGCGCGGGAGAGCTTCGGCTTCCTGATGGATGCCTATAAGTTCGGCGCGCCGCCTCATGGTGGTATGGCCTACGGTCTGGACCGTATGGTGATGCTGATGCTCAAGCGGGATTCCATCCGCGATGTTATCGCATTCCCGAAGGTACAGAATGCCGGCGAGCCCATGAGTGGTGCGCCGGACGTGGTGGACGAGAAGCAGCTGGCAGATCTGTCCATTGCGCTGACTCTGCCCGAAAAAGAATAATTTTTCCAACCCCCGCTGCACACCCTGCACGGGGGTTGTTTTGAACCCGCAAAAAACAGGGAAAGGAGCGTCCCCGTCATGAAGCGAACGGCTTACAGCCTGATGACCGCTTTGCTGGCTGTGATGAACGAAAGTGAGCCCGGCGAACCGTATTACGTTCTGGCGCAATACCTTTTGTACCACTTTGACCAGCTGAAAGATCTGAATATCTATGATGTGGCGGAGGCGTGCTTTGTTTCCCGGTCCGGGATTCGGCGGTTTTGCCAGTCCATTGGCTTTGATAATTTTTCCGATATCAAAGCTGAAGCGGAAGAATGGCAGCGCCAGTGCAACTATTTTATCGGGTACAGTATGCGGCCCCAGTACAAGAATTATCTTTCCGGTTCCATCACAGCCATGATGGAGGAGATCAACCGCCTGGCAACACCGGCTGTGCTGGAAAAACTGGCGGAACGCATCCATGCCAGCCGCAATGTGGTGCTGTTTACCTCGGATTTTTCCGGTATGACGGCCCGGGGCTTTCAGCAATCCATGGTGGTTATGGGAAAACTGGTGCTGATCGTGACGGATGCCCAGAATATTCCCGGATATCTGCAGGACCTCACACCGCAGGACTTGCTCATTACCATTTCCGCCACCGGCAGTTTTGCTACGGTGATGGAACCGGTCGTCCGCAAATCGGCGGCTTACAAAGTGCTGGTCACCGTCAATCATGCCAAACGCTTCTGGTCGCAGTATGATCATGTGATTTACCTGAGTGAAAAGGATGCTGAAGGGGTTCGTACCGTTTATTCCCAGTACGGGACCAACTATTTCTTCGATATTCTGTACAGTTGCTATGTGCAGAAATACCTGGAAAATGGCCGGGTTCAGGGTCCGTTTCCGGAACCAGTCTTGTCAGAAACCACCAAAAACAGGGCGCAAAAACGGTTGGAATGACGAAAACGACTGGCAATGTACCCAAAAAGAATGGTCATAATAAGTGATAATGTACAAATGGGGTTCGCAGGGCGAACCCCATTTTTGTTTTCGGATATGCTATGATGTGGATGTAAGAAAACGGTGTGCACACAATCTGGTGCCGCCCATGCGACGGCAGGACGGTAAAACCCCATCAGGAGGACATGCAACATGTATTACAATCACAATCCCCGTTTCCCCGAAGGTTTTCTCTGGGGCGCATCCAGTGCGGCCTGGCAGGTAGAGGGGGCCGTGGCCGAAGGAGGACGCACACCGGCCATCATCGATCTGAACTCCAAGACCAAAAAGCCTTTTGCCGATAATAGTTATGCGGCGGACCACTACCACCATTTCAAAGAGGATGTGGCGCTTATGGCGGAATGTGGGCTGTCCAGCTACCGGTTCTCCATGTCCTGGTCCCGCATCATCCCCAAATCGGACGGAAAAGTTAACCCGGAAGGAATTGCTTTCTATAACGCGTTGATCGACGAACTGGTGGCGCATCACATTACCCCCATCGTCACGCTGTATCACTACGACATGCCCCTGTGGGTAGAGGAAGAACTGGGCGGTTGGAAGAACCGCGCCATTATCGATGCATTTGAACATTACTGCCGTGTCTGTTTTGAAAATTTCGGCGACCGTGTCAAGTATTGGCTGGCCATCAATGAGCAGAATATGCAGATCTGCTACGGCCATTGGCTGGGGGTCAGCAAGGGGTGCCAGGATTGGTTCCGTGATCAGTGGAAGATCAATCACATTATGAACCTTTGCCATGCCAAAGCCGTCAATGCCTGCCATGAAATGGTAGAAGGCGGCAAAATCGGTCCAGTGCCCGGGTGTGTGCCCATCTATCCCGAAACCTGCCGCCCCGAAGATCAGATCGCGGCTATGAATGCCGAGGAATTCACCGAAAAACTCTGGATCGATACCGATGTATACGGCGAGTACAGCCGTTTCCTGAAACGGTACTGGGAAGAAAACGATATTGACCCCGATATCCGTCCCGGCGACGAAGAGCTGATGAAGAGTGCCAAGATCGATTTTATTGCTGTGAACTGCTACCGCAGCAATGTGGGGAAATTTGCTCCCCACGATGCCAAACAGCAGGATTATCTGTTGAACAAAAACGGCGTCAAAGGCCAGATGGTATTCCCGGTGGAACCGGGACGCTACGCCCTCACCCGCAACCCTTACGTGGAATATACCGACTGGGATTGGGAGATCGACCCGGTTTGCCTGCGGTATGAGCTGCGCTATTTGTGGGATCACTATCATCTGCCCATGATGATCACCGAAAACGGCTTCGGCGCCCACGAAAGCAAGGATGCAGACGGTAAGGTGCATGATGCCCAGCGGATCGAGTACCTGCGGGAGCACATCTACCAGTTGGGCCTGGCCATTGAGGATGGCTGTGAAGTCATTGGGTACAATCCCTGGTCCTTCACCGACCTGCTTTCCACCGGCAACGGCATGGCAAAGCGCTATGGTCTGGTGTATATCGACACCACCGACGAGGAGCAGAATGCGGCCAAGAGCGTGGAAGAACTGTCCATGAAACGGATTCCCAAGGATTCCTTCTACTGGTATTCCAAACTGGTTCGCTCCAACGGTAAAGAGTGGGGAAAGGAGATGCTGAAATAATGGCAAAGAAAGATTATGCTGCCATGGCCCGCGGGATTGTGGCAAAAGCGGGCGGCGAAGGAAATATTGTCAGTGCCACCCATTGCATGACCCGCCTGCGGCTGGTCTTGCGGGACACTGCCAAATTTGATACTGACGGTGTAAAGGCAGTGCCGGGGGTTCTCAATGTCATTATCCAGAACGGTGAGTATCAGGTAGTCATCGGGCAGGACGTCCCCGATTTGTATGCCGAGATACAGAAGTTTGAAGGCATTAAGGCGGGCGGCGCAGTAGAAGATGCCCAGGCCGCCGCAGCAGATGCAAAGCTGCAGCACGGCAATGTGGTCAATGGGATTCTGTCCTTTATTGGCGGTACTTTCAGCCCGGTGATTCCGGTTCTGGTGGCCGGTGGTTTGACCGGTGCGGTGCTCTCGCTGCTTACCAGTGTGTTTGGTGTCTCTGCAGAGTCCGGCACTTACACCATCGTATACGCCATCAACCAGGCAACGTTCTATTTCCTGCCGGTATTCATTGGTTTTGCCGCGGCCAACCGGCTTAAAGCCAACGGGTATCTGGGGGCTTTCCTGGGTGCGATCCTGTTGTATTCCACCATCAACGGGGCGGAAGGACTGGATTTCTTCGGCATTCCGGTGCAGACGGTGACGTATAGTTCCACGGTATTCCCGGTTATTCTGGGTGTGCTGTTTATGAGCGTCGTCTACAAGTTCTTGCAAAAGCATACGCCGGTTTTCCTCAAGACGATTGTGGTGCCGCTGCTGACGATGCTCATTACGGTACCGGTCACTCTGATCGTTCTTGGTCCCATCGGCAATACCCTGGGTACCTGGCTTGCCAACGGGGTGTACGCCATCTATCAGGCTGTGCCGCCCATTGCGGTTATGATCATCGGCATCACCACGCCGCTGATGGTATTCTTTGGCATGAACAATGCGACCTACCCGGTGGTATTTGCCCTGATGGCGGCGGTGAACTCCGACCCGCTGATCTGCACCGGCATGGCACCTGCCAATGTGGCGGTGGGCGGCGCCTGCCTGGCGGCCGCACTGCTGGCCAAATCGGTGGAAGAAAAATCTGTCAGTGTTTCGGCGGGCGTTACGGCTCTTTGCGGAATTACCGAACCGGGCGTTTACGGCGTACTGTTCCCCAAAACCTATCCGCTGATCGGCGCAATGATCGGCGGTGGTGTTGGCGGTTTGCTGGCCGGCCTGTTGGGCATGACCCAGTATGTTATCTCTACTCCCGGCTTTATCAGCATTGCAGCGTATATTGATCCGTCCGGTTCCAGCTATAACCTGATGGTATCGCTTCTGGTTATGGTGGTGGCACTGGTTATCGGCTTTGTGGCCACCTATCTGGTGGGCAAGCGGATGAGCGCCAAATAAAACCAATTTCTCCCCTTACTTCATCATAAGGCACGAAGAGGCTCCTGCCGTTTGGAAGGAGCCTCTTTGTTATATTAGAGATACTTGGGCTTGGAAGAATCTTCCTCGGATTGCGTCGGGGCAGGGGCGGTGTACTGGGCCGGCGCGGGACGGCTGCCTTTGGGCGGCAGCGGGTGATTTTTGCGGTGACGGCGCACCAGCATGCGGATGATCACAAAGGCAACCACGGCAATCAGCAGCAGCGGCCACAGATACACCAGCGCCAGGATCAACCCCTGAATAAAGAGGAGGAATCCGTTCCAACCGCCGGCAAAGGCATCTGCCAGCCGCTGGGGGAAGGTGACACCGGTGGGGGTCAGGGAAGAAACTTCCCGCAGGGTGACATCTACGGTGGAGTAGGTCACCTGCCCGTCCAGATTGCGCAGCTGCTGGGTGTAACTTTCCAGCTGATATTGCACATCGGAAAGCTGGCTTTCAATTTCCAGCAGGTCTGCGGTGGTTTCCGCTTTGGCGGCCAGTTCGTTCAGCCGGTCCCGCTGGTTTTCCAGCGAGGAAATCCGGGCTTCCATATCAATATAGGTACTGGTCACATTTTCGGCACTCTCGTTCAGGCTCAGCATGCTGCCGGCCTGCCCGGCCTGGGTCAAAAAGTCCTGGTAATGCTCCACCGGAACACGTACCGTATAGTTGGCATAGCGGTCCCGGTCCTCGGCGGTGCCGCTCAGATGGCTGTATTCCATCCAGGAACCGGTATCTTCCACCGCGGCCAGCAAGGCGTCCCGGGCAGTGTCAAAATCTGTGGATTCCAACGTCATGTCAGCGCGGTAAATGATTTTTTGCTGGGCGTTTTCTCCGGTGGAAACATCTTCCGGCATCAGGCTGCTTTCGCCGCCGCCTTCCGCCACGGCGGCTTCCTGGGAAAGATTCATGTCATAGGTGGCGGCGGTGCTGTTGGCGGCGCTGCTGCCGCCGCATCCGGCCAGCAGGGCGGCGGCCAGCAAAGCAGCGGCCAGCCGGGATAACCGTTTTTTCATAATAGGCTCCTTTCTTGCTGAAGCGGGTATGGCCCGCGTGGTTTCTGGCCCCAGTATACCATAGAAGAGCCGGGTTGTGGGTTACAGCTTGCCAACAAAAGGGAAACAAAAAAGGAACAGGCTGAAATTCAGCCTGTTCCACAATTTTTTCCCTGTTTATTCGGCTTTTTGACCAAGGAGTTTCAGGTCGTTGTTGTCCGCAAAGGCAACGGCGTTGTACCCGGCGGCTTCCAACGTGCCGAACTGCTTGCCCAGCTTCTTGGCCTGGGGCAGTACGGTTACATCGTAGTCGGCGCGCAGTGTTTCGGCTTTCTGCAGCACAGCGGCAAAGTCGGCGTCCTTGCAGTAGAGCAGGGCCAGACGCGGTTTGGCACCGGGAATCCGGTAGCCCTGTTCCAGCAAAATGCCGCATACCCGTTCGAAACCGATGGAGAAGCCCACAGCCGGTACCTGCTGGCCGATGAACTTGCCCACCATGTTGTCATAACGGCCGCCGCCTGCCACGGCGCCGCTGAACTGCGGGCAGGTGACTTCAAACACCATACCGGTGTAGTAACCCTGACCGCGCACCAGGCTGGGGGCGTAGGCAATGCCATACCGGCCGGCTGCAATCTTTTCGCTGGTGGCGATCACATACCGCAGGTCGGCGGTCAGCGCATCATCGTCCACCTTGGCGGCGACGGTATCCAGGCTGAAATCCCCGGCACGGAGGAACTCGTCCAGCGCGGCCACAGCCTCGGGGGCAAAGCCCTTTTCAGTCAGTTCGTTTTTCACGCCGTCGGCGCCGACTTTATCCAGCTTGTCAAAGCTGATGCAGACGGAGTCCAGGTCCTCGGCGGCAAAGCCCATCTTCTGCAGCATGGCACGCAGGATGCGGCGGTCGTTGATGTTCACGGTGAAACCGGTAAAACCAATGGCCAGCAGCGCGCGGGCGGTCACGTCGATCAGTTCCACCTCGGCGTTGGGGCTGGAATCGCCCAGGATGTCAATATCACACTGCACAAACTCCCGCAGACGGCCTTTCTGGGGGCGTTCCGCGCGGTACACGCGGTCGGTCTGGATGACCTTAAAAGGCGTGGGGAGTTCGTTGCGGTTGGCAGCGTAGTAGCGGGAGAGCGGCAGGGTCAGGTCATAGCGCAGGCCCATATCGGAAAGCTGCTTTTCCTCCCCGCTGGCGAGGGCTTTTTCCAGCTTGTCGCCGCGTTTGAGCACCTTGAAGATCAGGTTCAGGTTGTCGCCGCCGTCGCTCTTGTCCAGGTTCTCCATGTCCTCCAGGATAGGGGTGGAAATCCGCTGGAATCCCGCGGCGCGGTAGGTGGCCAGGATCTGGCCCTGAATATAGTCGCGCAGTGCCTGCTCATGGGGCAGCAGGTCACGCATGCCTTTTAACGGCTGGGTTTTCATCTGCAATGGCTCCTTATCTGATAATGCTGTCGTTAATGGTATCATCATAAACTTCCCGCCGCATTTTGTCAATGCAAACCGGCCATACTGGAAGAACGGGGGAGGGATCTGCTATGGCAAAACAAAACCGGGGTCCGTACATTCTGGCGGCGGGGGCGGGCGTGCAGTTGCTTACGGGAATTCCTGCGGCCTGGGGTGTTTTTCAGCGTCCCGTTATGCAGGGGTACGGATTTTCCCGCGGGCAGGCTATGTTGGTCTTTGCGCTGCTGGTGGCTTCCTACGGCGTGGGCTGCGCTGTGGGTGGCCTTTTGCAGGACCGGCGCGGTCCCCGTACAGCCGGACTTGTGGGGACCGTGCTGCTGGCAGGGGGATTTCTGGCGGCTGCGCTGGTACCGCCGGACAATCTGCCGCTGTTTCTGCTGGTATACAGCCTGCCTGCCGGTGTGGGCAGTGCCTTTCTGGCCCCGGCGGTCATGGCCTGTGCCCAAAAATGGTATCAGAACAAAAAAGGTTGGGCCACCGGGGTGACCGGGGTGGCCATGGGGCTTTCCGGGGCATTTTTTACCTTATTTGTAAAAGGCATAGGCGGATTGTGGGGCATCCGCGTTTGTTTTGCAGCACTGGGAATCACTATGCTGGTGGTCTGCGGCAGCGGTGCCGCCATTTTGCGGGACCCACCCCGGTCCGGTCAAGACGCGGCGCAGCTGCAGGGGCTGGACCATCACCGGATGATCCGCACCCGGCAATACAAACTTTGTGTGGCGGCAGTGGCACTCAGTGCGCCGCCGGTACTGCTGTTCAGCCCCGAGATTTTTACCATCGCCACAGACCGGGGCCTGCCGGAAAATGCTGCCCCCTTCAGCATTGTGCTGGGTTCGGCGGCCAGTGCGGCGGGGCGGCTGCTCTGCCCGGCGGGCAGCGATCATCTGGGCCGCAAACGGGTGCTGTATGGGGTCTACCTG
Source organism: Gemmiger formicilis (assembly GCF_016901605.1). GTDB lineage: Bacteria > Bacillota > Clostridia > Oscillospirales > Ruminococcaceae > Gemmiger > Gemmiger formicilis_B. The sequence continues at coordinate 32,027 of NZ_JACJKP010000001.1, read as the reverse complement.
GGGCTGGCAGCCGGTTCCCTCTGGTTTGCTTTTGCCCGGGAGTGGTGGCTGCTGGCCGCCTACGCGGTGCTTACCTTTTTTTATTCGGGGGGCGCGGCGGTTCAACCCGCACTCAACACCGACCTCTTTGGCTTGCGCCATGCCGGTGTCAACTACGGATTTATTGCACTGGGCATGAGTGGGGGCAGTTTGCTCAGCTATATTGGCAGTCAGGCACTGCCGTTGGCGGCGCGCCATTGGTTGGCAGGAGGGTGTGCACTGGCCGGCCTGGTTTGTGTAACTCTTGTAAAACCCTTGCGCGAAACTTGAAAAAATGCTGCACAGCGTGTAGACTATATAGGTTATCCTTTTGTTCGACAGATTCTCAAAGGAGGGGTCCCATGCAGCAGACCATTCAACTGCGCAAATTTGCAGCACGTTCGGCCACTGCCTTTTTGCTGGCGGTTCTGTGCGTCTATCCTTTATATATTGACAAATTCTCCAACCTGGGTGTGGTCAAGTTCACAGGTGTGTGCACTCTGTCCTGGGCGTTTTGCCTGTGGCTGGGAGCATTGCTTCTGGTGGGCGCAGTGCCGCGTTCCGGCCGTTTTTCGGCCAAAGATCCGACGCTGTGGGCGCTGGGAGCGTTTGTGCTCACGGGGTTTCTTTCCACGGTGATGTCATTGTCACCGGTATCTTCTTTCTGGGGACTGGGCGGCTATTACGGCGGCTTCATGATGGTCCTGTTTACGGCTGCCGGGTATCTGGCAGTGCGCGCCTTTGCGCCCCAGGGGCTGCTCAACGGCCTGACGTTCTGTGTGGGTATCACCACCGCCATTGTTACGGTGTTGTATGTGCTCAACATTTTCAATATTGACCTGATCGGCGCCTATGAGGATACGGCAGTCATCGAGCGCGCTCAGTTCTTCTCCACTTTAGGACAGAAAAACTTCAACTCCGGCTTTATGGCCTTTGCGCTGCCGCTGGTGTTTTATGCGTTTTTGGTGGCACGGGGTGTGCGTCATACAATTTTGTACGGCGTTCCGGCGTTTTTTGGCGGCCTGGCCCTGGCTGTGGTGGATGCCGAAGGTCTGGCCCTGGGCATCGGTGCCGCCGTGCTGGTGCTGATGTGCCAGAAGATGTTTACCACCCGTACCCTGCGCCGCATTGCGGTGATCGGCGCTTTCTTCTTTTTCCATGCGGGATGGATGCAGTACATGCGCAGCCATTTTTATACCCAGGGCGGCAAGCCGATGCTGGCGGCACTGGGACACTTTGGCCTGGATGGATTCCTGATCTGTACAGCACTGTGGGCATTGCTTCGCTTTGGCCTGCGCGGGCGGGAAATTCCGCTCTGGCGTGCCGGCCGGGTGGTGGCGGCGGTGGCCGTTACCGGGACGGTGCTTTTGTATGCACTGGCCAATTTCTGGCCCGGCTTCCCCAGTCTGGGACGGCTGGATGATGTGCTGATCATCAACGATGACTGGGGTACCTACCGGGGCACGGCGTGGCGCATTACCTGGTGTACCTGGCTGGACCAGCCGCTGTGGCGCAAAATCTTTGGTGTGGGCACCGGCATGATGCATACCGCCATGATGGAATGGGCGGGCAGCGATGTGACCGACCGTATGAAAACCTTCTATGCGGCCCATAATGAATATCTGGAACAGCTGCTCACCACCGGTTTGCTGGGGCTGGCGGCCTGGATCTGGTTCATTGTGTCGCATCTGCGCAAAGCGGCCAAAAACTGGCTGCGGCCCGGCGTGGCACCGGTGACGCTGGCGCTGGTCAGCTACCTGGCCCATGCGGTGGTCTCCATCCGGGTGTCCATGATCTTCCCGGAAATCATGCTTCTGTTTGCTTTGCTGCAGGTATTCTGCCTGCCGCCCGAAAGTGATGCACTCCCGGCGGAAAAGACGCACCGCGGCAAAGGCAAAAAGGCAAAGACGGTCCGGCCGGAACCGGCGGCAAAACCGGGGCTGGTGCGTACCTGGGCGCCCCCTGCGGCAGCTGCCGTTGTGATGATGGCAGTGTGCGGGGCGGCATCCCGCGTGATTTTCGGCTTTTTGTTCTGACAAAAGGGGAAAAGGGCGAAACGGATAAAAAAACGGCTGGTTAGGCTGTGCTAACATCTTGCAAAAAATGCTTCGACCCTTTATAATAAACTTAGCTGTGAAAAGCCTAACAATATGCAAAGGAGAGAAAATTATGATCGAATACTCCGCACAGGTCAATAACATGTGCCCGATCACAAAAGGGCCCAAGCACGGTCCCGCGCCCATTCCCGAAGAGGGCGAATGGGTAAAGGCCTATAAAATTGAGGACATCAGCGGTTACACCCATGGTGTGGGCTGGTGCGCTCCCCAGCAGGGCACCTGCAAGCTCAGCCTGAACATCAAGAACGGCATCATCGAGGAAGCTCTGGTCGAGACCATCGGCTGCTCCGGCATGACCCATTCTGCTGCCATGGCTGGCGAGATCCTGCCCGGCAAGACCATTCTGGAAGCCCTGAACACCGACCTCGTCTGCGACGCTATCAACGTTGCTATGCGTGAGCTGTTCCTGCAGATCGTCTACGGCCGCAGCCAGACTGCTTTCTCTGAGAACGGCCTGCCCGTGGGCGCCGGCCTGGATGACCTGGGCAAGGGTCTGCGCAGCATGACCGGTACCATTTTCTCCACCAAGGCCAAGGGCGTTCGTTACCTCGAACTGACCGAGGGCTATATCCTCAAGACCGCGCTGGACAAGGACAACCAGGTTATCGGTTACCAGTTTGTCCGCCTCGGCAAGATGATGGAAGACATCCGCCACGGCAAGGACCCCAAGGAAGCCTACGAGAAGAACATCGGCACCTACGGCCGCTTCTCTGCTGAGCAGGGCGCTGTCAAGTACATCGACCCGCGTGAAGAATAAGAGAGGGAGGAACATACACTATGGCAACTTTTGAATCCCAGGAACGCCGTATGCCCAAAATCGAGGCCTGCCTGAAAGCCAATGGCCTGGAGAGCCTCGACGCCTGCAACGAAATGCTGCTGGCCAAGGGCATCGACTGCGATAAGATCATCCGCGGCATTCAGCCCATCTGCTTCGACAACGCCGTTTGGGCTTACACCCTCGGCACTGCCATCGCCGTCAAGCGCGGCCTGAAGAGCGCCGCTGAGTGCGCTGCCGCCATCGGCGAAGGCCTGGAAGCCTTCACCGTGCCCGGCTCTGTTGCCGAGCAGCGCAAGGTTGGCCTGGGCCACGGCAATCTGGGCGCCATGCTGCTGCATGAGGACACCCACTGCTTCGCCTTCCTGGCCGGCCACGAGTCCTTCGCCGCCGCCGAAGGCGCCATCGGCATTGCCCGCACCGCCAACAAGGTCCGCAAGGAGCCCCTGCGTGTTATCCTGAACGGCCTGGGCAAGGATGCTGCTATGATCATCAGCCGCATCAACGGCTTTACCTATGTGCAGACCGAGTATGACTTCAAGACCGGCGAGCTGAAGGTCGTCAACACCACCGCTTACTCTGACGGTGAGCGTGCTGCCGTTAAGTGCTACGGCGCCAACGATGTTCTGGAAGGCGTTGCCATCATGAAGGCTGAGGGCGTTGAAGTTTCCATCACCGGTAACTCCACCAACCCCACCCGCTTCCAGCACCTGGTTGCCGGCACCTACAAGAAGTGGGCCATCGAGAACGGCAAGAAGTACTTCTCCGTTGCTTCCGGTGGCGGCACGGGCCGTACCCTGCATCCCGACAACGTGGCTGCCGGTCCCGCTTCTTACGGCCTGACCGACTCCATGGGCCGCATGCATGGCGACGCTCAGTTCGCTGGCTCCTCCTCCGTGCCTGCGCACGTTGAGATGATGGGCCTGATCGGCGCCGGCAACAACCCGATGGTCGGTATGACCGTCGCTTGCGCGGTTGCTGCTTCTCAGGTCAACGCCTGATCTCCTTTGCAAACTGCATAATTTTTGCCGCCGTCCGGTATCTGCCGGACGGCGGTTTTTGCTTGTGTTTGAAAGATTTGTAAACTCTGTGGCGATACTTGCCCAACCGGTTTGCAGGGTGTATAATAGGACTGTATATGTGAAATTTCGGGAGGGCGTTACGTTATGCCACGTAAAGAAGGTCAAAAACGGAAACTTCTGGTCCTTTTGGAAATTCTGGTTCGTGAAACGGATGAAAACCATCCTCTCAGTGTGCCGCAGCTGGTGGAAAAGCTGCAGGAACGTGGAGTGGAAGCGGAACGCAAAAGCGTTTACGGGGACCTGAACACATTGAACAATCTGCCGGGGGCACCTTACGAGATCGTGCAGCTGCGCGGCCGGGGCGGCGGATACTATATGACCGATGCCCTGTTTGAGCTGGCGGAACTGAAATTGCTGGTGGATGCCGTATATGCCAGCAAATTTATTACGGCGCGCAAGTCCAAGATCCTGATCGATAAGCTGGGGCAGTTCACATCCCGCTACCGGCAGGATGAACTGGACCGTAAGGTTCTGGTCAGCGGCCGGATCAAGAGTACCGATGAAAAAATCCTGTATACGGTGGATGCACTGCATACCGCCATTACGGCAGGGGAGCAGGTACAGTTCAAATACTGTGACTGGAACCTGCAAAAGAAGATGACGCCCCGCCATGACGGACAGCTCTACCGTGTCAGCCCCTGGGTGCTGGTGTGGGAGAACGGCAACTACTACCTGATCGCCTATACCGAGGGGCGGCTGAAACACTACCGTGTGGACAAGATGCAGAATGTGCATCAGCTGCCGGGCACCGTGCGGGAAGGTGCGGCCGAGTATGCCGAATTTGATGTGAATACCTATATGCAGCAGATGTTCGGCATGTTTAACGGTCCGCTGAAAAAGGTGACGCTGCTGTGCGAAAATCGGTTCGCCGGGGCAATGATCGATCGCTTTGGTACCGGTCCTATCCTCAACCCGTGTGAAGACGGGGAACATTTTACCATGACGGCACAGATTCAGGTAAGCCCGCAGTTCTTTGGCTGGGTGGCCGGTTTTGGGCCCGGTGTGGCCATTGCCGGTCCGCCGGAAGTACGCGCCGAGATGAAAAAGACGCTGGATCGCCTGCAGGAGCTGTATCGCTGATTGCAAACAAGGGCGAAATATGGTATGATAATTAGATAATTTTTCCCGCCTTCGGGCAGGGAGGATGCCGCGCCGACGCGGCAGACAAGCAACATCCAAGGGAGGGCACCGCCGGTGCTGGAAAAAAACCAACGCTACAAAAGCATATTGAGTGGCTTGCTGGATGCAGTCCTGCTGTTTGTCGGGTTTCTGCTGGCCAACTATGTACGATTCAACTACGTCCGCTTTTTTGAGCCGGGCGGTGCCGGTCCTGCGCTGGATGTGGCACAGGACCCCCGCAATATTCTGGCCGGGGCGGCCACATCACTGCTGCTGGTCGCTGCCTACTGGGTGGCGGGCATTTACAGCAATTCCCGTCTGCGCGGCCTGTCTGAGCGCAGTACCATCATTGCCATCGTCAACGGTGGCGGCATTCTGGTCTTTGTCTTTATCCTGTACCTGATGCATCTGGATGACTACTCCCGCTTGGTTCTGGCACTGTTCTATGTGTTTGCAACCGCTGCGGTAGTGGCCAAACGTGTGGTGCGCCGCTGGTATGACCGCGCCCGCCGCCGCAAGGGGCTGGGGTTGCGTCATATTTTGCTGGTGGGCGGCGGCAAATCTGCAGCGCTCTATCTGCGCGCCCTGGAACACAACCCCTATTACGGGTTTGTGGTGGACGGTTATCTGGCGCCTATTGAGGAACCCGGCTTAGGGGTGAACTATCTGGGCGGCTATGAAAAACTGGATGAAAGCCTGGAAAATCCGGATATCGACGAAGTGGTGGTAGCCCTGGAAGCGGAAGAAATTCACATGCTGCCGCACACTTTTGCTGCCTGTGACAAGCACGGTACCCGCATTACCATGGTGCCGTTCTATAGTGACTATCTGCCTGCCCGTCCCACCATCGATGTGCTGGACGAGTGCAAGCTGATCAACGTGCGGCAGACGCCCTTTGACAATATTCTCAATGCGGCCGTCAAGCGCGGCCTGGATATTGTGGGCAGCCTGGTATTGATCGTACTCACAAGTCCGGTCATGCTGGTCACCGCCATCGGCGTCAAATTGTCCAGCCCCGGCCCTGTGATTTTCCGGCAGGAACGCATTGGGTTGAATAAAAAACCCTTCATGATGTACAAGTTCCGTTCCATGCGGGTCAACGCCAAGCAGGAAACCGGCTGGTCTACCGACTACGATCCCCGCAAAACACGGTTCGGCAGTCTGATCCGCAAGTTCAGTCTGGACGAGCTGCCCCAGTTCTTCAACGTGCTGAAAGGGGATATGTCCCTGGTGGGGCCGCGGCCGGAAGTGCCCTACCATGTTGAACATTTCAAAGAAGAAATCCCGCGCTATCTGGTGCGCCAGCAGGTGCGCCCTGGCTGTACCGGCTGGGCGCAGATCCACGGCCTGCGCGGCGATACCGACATCGCCGAGCGCATTCGCTATGATATCTGGTATATTGAAAACTGGACCGTGGCACTGGATATCAAGATCATTTTCCGCACCGCATTTGGCGGCAAGATGATCAACGACGAAAAACTACAGTGACTCACTGGAAATCGGGTGAAAGCTATGAGCAAGAAGGAACCGAAAGTTGCCATTGTGCATGATTGGTTGGTGACCTACGCCGGTGCAGACCGCGTGGTGGACTGCATGCACCACGTGTTCCCCAATGCCGTCATTTATACACTGGTCTATGACCCTAAAAAGATGCCGGCCTGGTTTCAGGGGTATGATGTGCGCACCACCTGGGTGCAGAAGATCCCCTTTGCTACCAAACTGTACAAGAATCTGCTGCCGCTGATGCCCGGCGCGTTTGAAGCGCTGGACCTGTCGGAGTATGATCTGGTGCTGTCCTCTTCGTCCTCCTGCGCCAAGGGCGTGATTACACGTCCCGATGCGGTGCATATCTGTTACTGCCATACGCCCACGCGCTACGTATGGGATTTTTATTACACCTACCGTAACAATGCCAACTGGCTGGTGCGTATGGTGATGCCCCATCAGATGCACAAGATCCGTATGTGGGACAAGTGCGCCGCGGACCGGGTGGATTACTTTATTGCCAATTCCCATTACATTGCCCAGCGCATCAAAAAGTATTACCGCCGTGACAGTGATGTGATTTATCCCTGCTGCCATATCAATGAGGCTCCCTTTGTGAAAAAAGAGGAGTTCTATCTGGTGGTTGGCCGCCTGACCTGGTACAAGCGGATCGATTTGGCGGTGGCGGCCTGCACCAAGTTGGGCAAGCGCCTGGTGGTCATTGGTGCCGGTGGCGAGGAATCCAAGTTGAAGGCTATGGCCGGCCCCACCATCGAATTTGAGGGCGGCGGCCTGACCGACGAACAGGTGCGCGGATACTATCTGCGCGCCAAGGCTTTCCTTTTCCCCGGGGAAGAGGATTTCGGCATTACCCCCGTGGAAGCACAGTCCGCCGGTACGCCGGTACTGGCCTATGGCCGCGGCGGTGCCTGCGAGACCGTGCTGCCCGGTAAAACCGGTTACTGGTTCCATGAGCAGACGGTGGAAAGCCTGATGCGCTGCATGGAACTGTTTGAACGTGACGGCGTAGCCTACACCAAAGAAGAAATCCGTGAACACAGCCGGTCTTTCAGCGAAGAACGGTTTGAAAATGAATTGCGCGACTATTGCGCCCGCCGTATGGCGGACTGGCAGCAGGAATTGCTGGACTGCTCCCATTGGGAGAAGGAGGAACTGGATTGAAGCCCATCGTCATCAACGGCACGGTATTGTGCGATTCCATCACCGGAATCCCCCGCTACGTCTATGAAACCGTAGTGCGGCTCGATAAACTGCTGGAAGGCACCGGTCTGGATGTGCGCATTGCCTACCGGGACGACGGTCGTCCCATTCATCTGCCGGAATTGCAGAATATCCGGCTGGTACCGCTCAAGGCGGTGAAGTATTTCTACAATATGGCAGTGCTGCCTTCCTATCTGCGGCGCAACCACGCGTTTTTTGTGGGCCTGGCCAGCGATATGCTCATGACCCGCCGCAGCGTTGTGGTGCTGCATGATATCCGCCCGCTGGTGATGGACACCGACCGGGGATTTTTCCGTTTCAAGTTCTGGGTGCATTGCCTGTCCACCAAATGGTTTGCCCGCAAAGTTTTTACCGTCAGCGATGACCAGCGGCATCTGATCAGCCGTAAACTGGGCATCCCGCTGGATAAAATCGGCATTACCTATAACGGATGGGAACATATGCGGAAAGTGGTGCCCGATGAAGAAATCTTTGACAAGCTGCCGGGAGTAACCAAAGGCGAGTATTTTTATGCGTTGGGCAGCCTGGCCAAGCACAAAAATTTCCGTTGGATTCGGGAAGTGGCCAAGCGCAATCCCGACAAAATCTTTGTGGTGGCCGGCGGTAAGGATTTGCGGGCCTTCGGTGATGATGCCGAGGCAAAAGATACCCACAACGTATTTTACCCCGGCTATGTCAGTGATGCGGAAAACGCTGCCCTGATGAAACATTGCAAGCTGTTCCTGCATCCGGCTGTCTTTGAGGGATTTGGCATCCCACCGCTGGAAGCGCTCTCGTTGGGCGCCCCCATTGCGTTGGCCCGTGCCACCTGCCTGCCGGAATTGTACGGCGATACAGCGCGGTACTTTGATCCCTATGATTATGAAGTGGACTTGGATGCACTGGCTGCCCAACCGGTGGCGCCGCCCGATGTAGTGTTGGAAAAATACAGCTGGGATAAGACGGCTGCCTTCTGGCTGGAGCAAATTAAGAAATACGCCGAGGAATAATTTACAAACCGTATAAAGCGGCGAAAATAAACAGGAAGGAGAGGGGATGCAGGGAATGATGCTGGTTCTGGCGTTCATTACAACGGCCCTTCTCTCGGCTGTGTGCGGATTGGCGCCTGCCTTTGTGGAACGCCGCAGTGTGCGTACACGGGATCTTGGCTGGGTGGCTGGTCTTTGGGCAGCTATATGGGTGTTCTGCCTTTGTGCCTACCATCGGCCCGGGCTGGCGGAAGGGTTTGATGCCTTTCGCCTGATTGCGATTACTGCTATGTGTGGTTGGGCCGGTGTTTGCATTGCGGCGCTGCGTGCCTTTGGAAGGCGCGGTCTGCGCTTTGTGGTACCGGTCCTTCTGGTGGCGGCGCTGGGAGCCGAAGTATTTGTGGGCAATGTGGCGTATTTCAATACCCACAGCTACCAGCCGTTCCAGCTGATGGATTATCTAGACCCCAACGTGAATGTGGGGCGGGGAACAGGAACCTACACGCTGGACGAGGATCGCAGCTACCTGCGTTTTCTGGAGATAGACCAGCCGATTTATAACCTGCATATTGACGGTCTGGTCAATGATGATACCGACCCCTTGCATGCCGACAGCGCGCTGTTCTTTAAAATCGAAGCCACCGATGAAGCCAACAGCGAGCTGAACACCTTCGGCACCTGGCAGGTGGGAACACAGGCACCGCGGACCCACACCATCAGCCTGGATCTGACTGGCAACGTGGGAACGCTGACCCTGACGGCCAGTGGATACAGCAGCACCTATGCCCAGTATCCGGTGGCGGTGACCATGACCGGCATTACGGCCAATACGCCCCGGGCTATGGATTTCTCTTTGCTGCGCTGTGCAGCTGTATTTCTGGCTTTGCTGGCTGTATACGGGCTGCGCCCGGCCAGTGGCCTTTGGAAGCGCCGTTGGCTGGCCGGAAATGTATGTGATCGGGGCGCGGCGTTGGTGCTGGGCGCTGTGATGGCTGCTTTTGTGATCGTGGTGCCTTTCTGGCAGCCGGGCAATACCGGTCTTGCCACAGAACATTACAATACCGCATACTGGGACGGTGAAAGTACCGTCAGCTTTGTATATCAGCAGTACGGTGCACTGGCGCACAGCCTGCTCAACGGCCGTCTGGATCTGGAAGAAGACCCGCCGGCGGCGCTGGCGGAACTGGACAACCCCTATGATCCCACTGCACGCAACGCGGCCCAAATCGAGGGCGGCCGTTGGGATCATGCCTATTATAACGGCCGATATTACGTCTATTTCGGCATTGTACCCTGTCTGCTGTTCCAGCTGCCCTTTGAGGCAATTACCGGCATCCAGAACCTGGCCTATGCGCCCTGTATGGTAATTTTGGGGCTGGTGTTCCTGCTGGGATGCTTCGGCGTGATGGGCCAGGTGGTACGCCGCTGGTTCCCGCGGACTTCCTCGGCCGCCTACCTGCTGTGTGTGGCGGCGCTGGTGCTGGGCAGCCAGCTGTACAATCTGCTGGAACGCCCTTATATCTACGAATATACCATCCTCTGCGGTGCGGCGTTGTTGATGCTGGGGTTGTGGCTCTGGCTGCTGGCTGCTGCAACTCCCGTGGAACACGGCGGTGTGCTTGCGCTGCGGTTGGGGCTGGGAAGCCTTTGCGTGGCGCTGGTAGCCGGCTGTCGGCCGCAGATGGAATTGTTTGCCTTCCTGGTAGTGCCCATTTTCTGGAATCGCTATGTTACCAAAGGCCGCCTGCGGCAACGCGGGGCGGTACGGGAACTGCTGGTCTTTGCGCTGCCGGTGGTGCTGGTGGCGGCAGGGCTGATGTGGTATAACGCTGCACGGTTTGGTTCGCCCTTTGATTTTGGTGCCAACTACAACATTACCGGCAACGATATGACCCGGCGCGGGTTCAATGTGGTGCGCATCGGCCCGGCAGTGTTTACCAGTTTGTTTGACCCGCCCCGTCTGCAAAGTGTGTTTCCCTTCCTGCAGGAGGTGGATGTGCAAACCAATGCGGTCATCCGGACCATCAGCGAAAAGTTCACCGGAGGAATGCTGGCGTCCACGCCCTTTACTTGGTCGTTGATTTTGCTGGCGGTTCCGGCTGCCCACCGCAGTTTGCGCCGTCGTCCGGCCGTATACGGGACCGTGCTTGGCGCCGTGGCGGCTATGTTGATCATTACGGTGGTGGACTGCCAGATGGCCGGTGTTCTGTACCGTTATCTGATGGATTACAGCCCTGTTTTGCTGCTGGGAGCGGCGCTTTGCTGGCTGTTGTCAGAAACGGCGCTGGCCCGCCGTGCAGACGGTGGAGAAGCCTTGGCCGTGATGGAACTGCCGTGGCTGCGTATTGGTCTGGCGGCAGCGGTAGCCTGGAGCCTGCTGTATCGTTTCTGTACTTTGTTTGCTATGGAACCCTGGCTGCAGGGAATGAATCCGTCGCTGTATTATACTGTGAGCCGTCTGGTCCAGTTCTGGATGTAAAGGCAAGAAAGAGAGGCCCTTATGGATAAAATTGCTGTTTTGATTCCCTGTTATAACGAGTCCAAGACTGTGGAAAAGGTTGTGACCGATTTCCGGCGTGTCCTGCCTGAAGCCACCATCTATGTCTATGACAATAACTCCACCGATGGTACGGCGGAACTGGCGGAGCGCGCCGGGGCCGTGGTACGGCATGAGTATCAGCAGGGCAAGGGCAATGTTATGCGCCGCATGTTCCGCGAAATCGATGCCGAAGCCTATGTGTTGGTGGACGGCGACGATACCTACCCCGCGGAGGCAGCCCCCGAGATGGTGAAGGCTGTCACCGAGCGCCATGCGGATATGGTAGTGGGGGACCGTCTGTCCAGTACCTACTACACCCAGAACAAACGCCCGTTCCATAACTTCGGCAATGATCTGGTACGTTTTTGCACCAACAACCTGTTCGGCGGCAAAATCAAGGACATTATGACGGGTTATCGTGCGTTCAGCTATCAGTTCGTCAAGACCTACCCGGTACTTTCCCGTGGGTTTGAGATCGAGACCGAGATGACCATTCATGCCCTGCAGCGCAACATGCAGGTAGACAATGTGATCATCGAATACCGGGATCGCCCCGAAGGGTCCGAGAGTAAGCTCAATACCTACTCCGACGGTTTCAAAGTATTGGGGACCATCGTTCGTCTGTTCAAAAACTATCGTCCCTTTGCCTTCTTCGGCGCGATTGCAGCCGTGCTGGCGGTGTTTGGGGTCGGCTTTATGATTCCGGTGTTGAATGATTATTTCCATACCGGTCTGGTGCCCCGTTTCCCCACGCTCATCGTCTGCTGCTTTGTTCTGGTGGCGGCGCTGCTGCTCTTTGTTTCGGGGGTGATCCTCTCCAGCCAGTTGGCCAAGGATGCACGGGACTTTGAGTTCCAGCTCCAGACGGTAGAACATTGGCATCATGCTGCCGAAGAATAATGACAGCCGGTTCCAGGGCAACGCGTTTGCCGGACACTGCCATGAACCCGGAAAAATCTACGCAGGAGGAAATCACAGCTATGTATGATTATCTGATTGTAGGCGCCGGCCTGTTTGGTGCGGTGTTTGCCCATGAAGCCACCGCCGCCGGCAAGCGCTGCCTGGTCATTGACAAGCGGGACCATATTGCCGGTAATATCTATACGGAAGATGTAGAGGGCATTGCCGTACATCGTTATGGCGCCCATATTTTCCATACCAACAATAAAGAGGTATGGGACTACGTCAACCGTTTTGCGGAGTTTAACCGCTACACCAATTCTCCCGTGGCCAACTACAAGGGCGAACTGTACAATATGCCTTTTAACATGAACACCTTCAACAAGATGTGGGGTGTCATTACGCCGGCAGAAGCCCAAGCGAAAATCGAAGAGCAGCGCGCAGCCCATTACACTGAAAATCCGCAGAACCTGGAAGAACAGGCCATCAACCTGGTAGGCACCGATATCTACGAAAAACTGGTCAAAGGCTATACCGAAAAACAGTGGGGCCGCCCCTGTACCGCCTTGCCGGCCTTTATCATCAAGCGGCTGCCGGTGCGGTTTACCTTCGATAACAACTATTTCAATGCCTTGTACCAGGGTATTCCCAATGAAGGCTATACGGCGCTGGTGGCCAATTTGCTGGATGGCATCGAGGTTCGCTTGAATACCGACTACCTGGCGGATCGCGCTGCATTGGATGCGCTGGCCAAAAAGGTGGTTTATACCGGCCCCATTGATGCTTATTTTGATTACAAGCTGGGCGCGCTGCAATATCGCAGCGTCCGGTTTGAGACCGAAACCCTGGATATGCCTAACTACCAGGGCAACGCGGTGGTGAATTACACCGATTCCGAAACGCCGTATACCCGCATCATTGAGCACAAGCACTTTGTGTTCGGCTCCACGGAACCCGGCACCAAAACCGTGATCAGCCGGGAATATTCCGCAGAATGGAAGCCCGGTGATGAGCCCTATTACCCGGTCAATGACGAAGAAAACGGGGCGCTGTATGCCCGTTACAAGGAACTGGCGGATGCCCATTCCCATGTACTGTTCGGCGGACGTTTGGGCGAGTACAAGTACTATGATATGGACCGCGTGATCGAAGTGGCCCTGGCCCGTGTGCGGGCCGAACTGGCATAATGTAAAAAAATACCGCAGAGCTGCCCCAGGGCGGATCTGCGGTATTTTTGCCGTTGGAGGCAAGGACCGTTACCTTGCTTTTTACCCGGTGATGGGCTATAATAGTCTAGTATATTGCTGTATGGTGTACCCGTAAGGCAAGATTGTGGGAAAGAATAAAGGGAGTACGAATATGACCAAAATAGCCGCATCAATTCTGTCGGCGGACTTTGCCAACCTTCAGCGTGATTGCACCCGTCTGTTGGACGAAGGTGTCGATCTTTTGCACATTGATGTTATGGACGGGCATTTTGTGCCCAACATCAGTTATGGCGCGCCGGTACTCAGCTGCCTGCACGCCGCTTTGCCGGATGTGTATTACGACGTCCATCTGATGATCAGCGACCCGGCACGTTATGCCGCTGATTTTGCCAAAGCCGGCGCCAACCTGATCACCTTCCATCTGGAGGCGGTGGGGAATGCTGCAGAGGAAACCATTGCCGCCATTCGGGCAACCGGATGTCAGGTGGGAATCAGCATCCGTCCCGGTACCCCGGTGGAAGCCGTGTTCCCGTATCTGGGCGTAGTGGATCTGATTCTGGTCATGAGTGTGGAACCGGGATTCGGCGGGCAGAAATTCCTGCCTGCGACCCCTCAGCGCCTTGCCGCATTGGATGCGGAGCGTAAGCGCCGTGGCTGCACCACCCTGCTGGAGGTGGACGGCGGCATCAATACCGAAACCGGCCCCCTGTGTGTACAGGCCGGGGCCGATTGGCTGGTTGCCGGCAATTCGCTGTTTCATGCGGAAGATTTGCAGACCGTTGTCCGGCGCCTGCACGGTGAAGCCTGAACGAACCAAAGGAGAAGCCAAACCCCATGTCCAATCGTGTTAAAATTGAGCGCAGCGAAAATTATGACTACTATAATGATCTGCTGTGGTGTTCCGTTCCGCTGATCGGAATGGCATGGTACTATTATGGACCGCGGCCTGTTCTGCTGCTGCTGACAGGCCTGCTCACAGCCTATCTGTGTGACTGTGCCCTGGCACCCCTGCATGGCGCCGGGTATCATTCCCATGAACCATCCAGTGAGTGTTTTGCCGCGCTGATCGTGCTGATGATGCCGGCCACGGTGCCGTATATGGTGGTTGTGGCGGCCGTTATTGCAGCCGTGCTTGTAAAAGAAGCTTTCGGTGGTGAAGGTCACTATCCTTTCCACCCGGCGGCGGTGGGGATGGCACTGGTCGGCATTTCCTGGCCGGAAAGTGTTTATACCTATCCTACGCCCGGCAACTGGCTGCCGGTATTTGGGAATATCAATGTGTCCCTTTCGGAAGGCATGAACGCTACCCTGCGGGACGGCGGTCTGCCCAGTGCCAGTACCATGAACCTGCTTACCGGCAACGTAGCCGGCGGCCTGGGAATCAGTGCGGCCTTGGTGGTCATGGCCTGCGGCCTGTTCTTGTTGGTGCGCGGTCATGTGAAACTGACTGTATTGGTGCCGTTCCTTGTGTTTTGTATCGGCCTGCCCTGGCTGCTGCCGCAGCTGAATGAGCTGCCGGTATTCAGCTGGCCGTGGGAGTTTATCCGCCAGCGCATTTATCTGGAAAAATATGTGATTCTCTCGGGTTCGGTTCTGTTTGGCTCGCTGTTCATGATCTGTGAACCGGTCACTATGCCAAACCGGACCAGCAGCCGGATTGTGTACGGTGCGGCCCTGGGTATTGCGACCCATGCCTTCCGTGTATTCAGCCCCTACGAGAGCGCAGTTTGCTTTGCACTGCTGATCGTGGGCGCCATTCCCGAGTGGCTTGACCTGATCAGCCACCGTACCGAGCGTATCCGCTTTATGAGGAAGGAGGAACGGCGTCTTGCCCAATTCACAAAACCGGAATAATCGCCGTAAGCGTGGGGACCATTCCGAAACGCTGATCATCCCCCATATTACCAAAGAAATGTTGGAAAAGGCCCGTTCCATGGCGGCGCAAGGGGCTTCCCGTGCCGAGATCGAACAGGCCATTCTGCAGATGCAGACGGCGAAGTCTGCAAGCGACAATACAGCGCAGCCCGCTGCGCAACCGGCACCGCAGCAGGAGCCGGATATTCACCGCATTATTCCTACCAGCCGTCCGCGTTATACCGAAGAAGAGCGCAAGGCCATGCTGGAAAAGATGCGTCAGGAGCAAGAACAGCAGGAGGCAGCCCGCAGGGAAGAGGCAACCCGCCGCACCGAACGCCCGGCCTGGCATTTCCCGCGTCCGGAACCTGTACATCGACCTTTCCCTCATCAAGAGGAGCAAACCGCTGTTCAGCAGCCGGAGCCGGTTGTACAAAACGAGCAGAGCACCCAAGTTGAGGCAACACCGGAACCGGTGGTACAGGAACCCGTTGTACAGGAAGAACCTACCCGTACAATGGAGGCTGTCCGCCCCAAGCAGCAGCCTAAGGAAACCGCTGCAGCCAAAGAAGAACCGGCAGTGCAACGGTCTGTTCAGCCAGCGGCACAGTCAGGCCAGAAGCGCCACGCGGGATTGTTGCGCAGCCGCAATGAAGCAGAAGCGGAACTGAATGAAAAGATCCGCAGTGACCATGTGTGGCTTTCCAATCCGGTTATGGTGCGCGGTCTGGGGTTGGCTCCCGTTGTGGGCGCCGCTTTGGACGGCGAGCGTGCGCTGATGCTGTGTGTGGCCTGCCTGTTGCTGGTTACCTTTACGCGTGTACTGGCGGTTGCGGTGTGCCATATCAGCAACAACCGTTTCCGGCCGATGATCTATTGCTACACGGCCGCGGTGCTGTACATCCCCGTATATGTGCTGTTGTACAATCTTTTTGGAAACGATCTGACGATGCTGGGGATTTATCTGCCTATTTTGGTGGTGGAACCTGCTATTGTCAAACGAATGGAGTTTACCGAACTGGAACCCATCCGCGATGCCTGGCGCCATGGCTTCAACAACGGCATCGGCATGTGTGCGGCGCTGCTGATCGTGGGTTGCCTGCGTGAACTTCTGGCAACCGGTGCGGTTTTTGGTCACCAGTTGCTGCAAGTACAGCTGTTTCCTCTGGCTGCACAGCCGGCCGGTGGGTTTGTTCTGGTGGGCGCGATTGCTGCCGTATGGTGCGCCGTCGCCAATGCCTATACCGATTATAAGCGGGAGGAGGTGCGCCGCCTGTATGCCGATCGCAAACATTGAATGGACACCACTGCTGCGTGGCGGGCTTGAGTTTGCCAGTTATATGGTACTGGCCATCTTTGCCGAAAACGTCATTCTGGCCCGCGCCCTGGGCGTTACCCGCCTGCTCAAGCTGGTGCCGGACCACAAAGCCCAGATCTGGGACTTCAGTCTTCCGCTGATTCTGGTCATGGGACTGTCGGCCCCGTTGGGATGGGCAGCCCATAATTTGTTTTTCCCGTGGCTGCGCAATTACCTGCCGGTATGGCTGCCCATCTCGGCATTGCGGCCGTTGGTGTATCTGACCTGCGGCTCTTTGGCCATGGCGCTTACCTGGCTGCTGCTGTTTGTATTGCCGCGCCGCCAGCGTCAGGCCTGCCGTGCTCAGCTTACATTGGGCGGATGCAGTACCGCTGTATTGGGCACACTGCTGATTTGTGCCAACCAGAACTACACCATGCTGCAAAGCATTGCCTTCGGTATTGGCAGTGCGCTGGGCTATGTGTTTATTATCTTTATCGTTCGTGAAGGCCGCCGTCGTCTGCGCAGTAAAGACGTACCTGCGATCTTCCAGGGATTGCCCAGCTCCCTGATTTATATCGGCATCCTTTCTCTGGCCATCTATGGTCTGGTAGGCCATGCCGTTGTATTGTAACTACTGCAGGAGGCATTGGATATGACTCAGCCTTGTTTTGTCCCGGCCGATATTTTGCTCCCCGCTGCGGGAACGCCGCTGGACCCCTGGGCCTGCATTGCGGTGGATCAGTTTACTTCCCAGCCGGAATATTGGCAGCGTGCCGAAACGCTGGCACAGGGGAAACCCAGCACGCTCCACCTGGTTCTGCCGGAAGCGTACCTTGGCACCCCGCAGGAAGAAGAACGCCTGCAAAGCATTCGTGAAACAATGAAAACCTACCGGGATTCGGTTCTGACCCGTCAGGTACATGGGTTTGTGTATGTGGAACGTACCCAGATGGATGGCACCATCCGGCAGGGACTGGTAGGTGCTGTGGACCTGGAAGCCTACGAATATACCGCGGGCGCCAAACCGGCCATTCGCCCCAGCGAAGCTACGGTACTGGAACGGATTCCGCCGCGGCTGAAAGTACGCCGTGGGGCTTTGCTGGAAACGCCCCATGTGATGATGCTGGCCGATGATGAGGAAAATACACTGATCGAGCCTATCGGTGCCCGCAAAGAAGAACTGCCGCTGCTGTACGACGGGGAACTGATGCTGGGCGGCGGTCGGCTGCGCGGCTGGGCGGTGGAAACCCCGGAACTGATAGCGCAGATTTGTGCTGCACTGGCGGTGCTGGCAGACCCGGATGCCTTTGCGCGGCGGTGGCCGGCGGCGCAGGGGCAAACACCCATGGTACTGGCGGTAGGGGACGGAAATCATAGCCTGGCTACAGCCAAAGCCTACTGGGAAGAACTGAAACCAACCCTGACGGAGGAAGAACGGAAAACCCATCCGGCACGCTGGTGCCTGGCGGAAGTATGCAATGTACATAGTCCTGCCATTGAGATCGAGCCGATTCACCGGGTAGTGTTTGGGGTTACCGCTAAGGAACTGTACCAGGCACTGGACGCCTGGGATCAGGCCAACGGACCCGCAAAGGAGCCTTCTTCCCAGCGTTTTCAGCTGGCAGACCGCCAGGGGGAAATTGCGGTGGCGCTGCAAAATCCCACCGCGCCGCTGACGGTGGGCAGCATCGAAGATTTCCTTGCGGCCTGGCTGCCGCAGCATCCGCAGGCACGTGTGGATTATATCCACGGTGCATCCACGGCACTGGCATTGGCAGCACAACCCGACCGACCGGCCGCGGCCATTCTGCTGCCGGATTTCCACAAGGCGGACCTTTTCCGCGGTGTGGTGCTGGGAGGCGTATTGCCGCGCAAGACCTTCAGCATGGGCCATGCAGAGGAAAAACGTTATTACAATGAATGCCGAGTTATCGGATAAGGAAAACAGGTGAAGTATGGAAAAAACTGCACAATCTAGTTCCGGCGCACCGCGCCGCCGTCGCCGCCGTCGTGGTTCCGGTGCAGGTGCTTCCCAGGCGGCACAGGCACAGACCCCCGCAGCCAAAGAAAACGCAAAGCAGGTTCAGCAGGCCGCCCCGGCCAAAGCACAGCGCCAGCAACCCGCCCGTAAAGAGAACAAGGAAGCTAACGCCGGCAGCCGCCGCCATCGCGGTCAGCCTGCCGAGGCTGCCAACACCGGGAACCAACCGCAGCCTTCCGGACGTCGCAGCCGTTCCGGCAACCAGGCTCCGGCCAAGGAACAATCTTCCCACACTTCCAAGCAGCCGCAGCGGGCAGCTCGTGCGGTGCACCGCACGGCGGAGGAAGAACCGGGTATTGCTTTGATTTCCCGCCGCCCGCCCAAACAGAAGTTTGCCAATTTTGAGGAATATCTGGCCGCACACGGCGGTATGACAGTTCCTCTGCCGGAGGAAGAAACTGCACAGCAGGAACCCGTACCGGAAGCCCAGCCTGCGGCAACTGAGGCAGCCGAATGACGCCCGCACTGGCAGGTGCCTTGCGGTGCCCGGTCTGCGCAGGGCCGTTGCTTCTGATAGGGCGCAGCCTGCGCTGCCCCAAAGCACACAGTTTTGATCTTGCGCGGGAAGGATATGCCAATCTGCTGGCTATTCAGAAAAAGCATGCAGCTGACCCGGGTGACGGCAAAGAAATGGTGCGTGCCCGCCGTGCTTTTCTGGCAGCCGGGCACTATCAACCGTTGATGGCGGTACTGGCAGAACTGTGCGGTACTTTGCCCCACGAGAAAATCGTGGATGCCGGTTGCGGAGAGGGCAGTTACGACCGCTTTCTGTATGATGCGCTGGGTGAGCCCCAGATCGTGGGATTTGACCTCTCCAAGGAAGCTGTTCGTCTGGCAGCCCGGCTGGTACCGGAAGCTGCGTTTTGCGTAGGCGGCAGTTTCAGCGCCCCGGTGCGGGACGGTTGGGCGGATCTTTTGCTGAATATTTTTTCGCCCTTTGCAGGGGCGGAGTTCAGCCGTATGCTGCGCCCGGGCGGGCACCTGATTTATGCGGTGCCCACGGCGCGCCATCTTTACGGTTTGAAAGAAGTGCTGTACACTACGCCTTATGAAAATGAAGTGAAAGATACCCGTTATGAGGGATTCGACTTTGTGACCGAGCGGGAAGCTGCCGCTACCCTTACACTGGAAGGTGAGAGTGTACAGCAGCTGTTTGCCATGACGCCCTATTACTGGAACACGCCTGCAGAAGGTGCTGCCCGTCTGGCAGAATGTGACCGGCTGACTACAGAAATCGGTTTTCGCTTCCTTGTGTATCGCAGACAATCAGAATAAGAAAAGCCCCCGGCCGAAAACATTCGGCCGGGGGCTTTTGTTTGGTTTCTTACAGGTCGTCGGCGTCCTGGGTGGGGGTCTCGTACTCGTTGTCACTGGGTACGCCGGTCCAGCTGCCCAGAGGGTCCTGCCGACTGGCTGCATCTTCAGCGGAAAGCGTTTCCGGTGCAAGGGGCATTTCCTGTACGGTATCCGGCACGTAGTGGGGCGGATAATGGGCGGAATCGGTGCCTACCGTACGCCGGGGCTTGTCCGATGCACTTTCCGGATCATCCCGGTACGCAGCATCGGTCACTTCACCCAGATCGGTCCAGAAGGTATCGCGCTCATCCTCGGCGCCGCGGGGGCCAAACGGTTCATGAAACATAACTACAACCTCCTTTGGTATACAGGCAGGCCATGCGGCCCACACTATACCATAGATTTTTACACAAAGAGGTGTTGTTTATGCGTTCACGGGCCGGTGTTTTTTGGTACAGCCTGGGTTTAACGCTGCTGCTTTTGCTGCCGCTCATTGCACTGACAGCGTTTCTGATTCATCAGCGGCAGCAGCAGAATGAATTGCGGCAGGCAGCGGCAGAACGCGGCGGTTTGCAGATCGAGCAGGGTGCCCAGGATACCTGGTGTGCATTGCTGGTGGTCCAGCAGGAGGAACCTGCGTTTGTGCTGGTCCGGGCCGATGGTCCCGAACAGAATGTGACCTTTTGCGCATTGCCGGGGAAATTACAGGTGCAGGCTCCGTCCGGCACCACCACGCTGGCCGCCTGCACGCTCTCGGCCGGGCCGGGGCGTGCCGTGCAGCTGCTGAGCCAGACCGTTGCCACGGGGGAAACTGCCCAGCGGCCGCTGCATTATCTGGCGGCGACCCAATCCTGCTGGCAGGACTGCGCCGGAGAAGAAGCAGTTGCCCGGCTGGATACCGCTTCGCTGCTATCCCAGGCAGAGCGGGCATCCATTGGCTACGGGGAGGACTCGGTGGCGGAAGCAGGTGCGGCCCAGGCGCCGGAACTGATCGCCAAACTGCAGAACTGCCTAGATACCCCGACGGAAAAGGCCGATGCCCGTGCTGCCGTGTGGGAAGCCTTTGCGCGGCAAAATGAAAATTTTCTGGCATCCATGCCCGAAGCCTGGAAAAGCTACAGCGCCCGGATACTGACCGACCTGATGGCCACTGATTTGGCCGATATGAAAGCAACACTGCAATATATAAGCAGTCAACCAGGTATGACTACCGGCTACCGCAGTGCTGAAACCCAGCCCGCAGCAGGCGGAGAAGTCATGCTGAGTGATGACGGGATGCAAACCCTTCGGGAATTGCTGCGGTAAAAAGAAAAGGGACTGTTCTTTCGGAACAGTCCCTTTTGTGCTGTTTACTGCTGACGGAACCGGGAGAGAAATTCTGCGGTCCGGGGATTCTGCGGATGCTCAAAAATGTCTGCGGGAGTGCCTTCTTCGGCAATCACGCCGTCAGCCATATAGACCACATGGCTGGATACATCCCGGGCAAAGGCCATTTCGTGGGTGACCACGATCATCGTCAGGCCATCGGCTGCCAACTGCCGCATGACGGACAGAACCTCACCGACCATCTGGGGGTCAAGGGCAGAGGTGGGTTCGTCGAACAGCAGCACTTCCGGTTTCATGGAAAGCGCCCGGGCAATGGCCACGCGCTGTTTCTGACCACCGGAAAGCTGGCGGGGCTTGGCATGGATATAGGGAGCCATGCCCACCTTTTCCAGGTTCTCCAGCGCGGTGCGGCGGGCAGTTTCCTTGTCCTGGTGCAGCACGTAGCGCAGACCGGCGGTGCAGTTCTCCAGCACCGTCATGTTGTTGAACAGGTTGAAGCTCTGGAACACCATACCGACCTTGGCACGGTAACTGCAGGGGTCAAAACCTTTTTCGGTGATTTCCTGCCCGTGGAACAGCACAGCGCCGTTGGTGGGTGTTTCCAGCAGATTGATGCAGCGCAGCAGGGTGGATTTACCGCTGCCGGACGCACCAATCACGCAGGTGACGTCGCCGGGATTTACCGTAAAGTTCACGTCGCGCAGCACTACATGGGTGCCGAAACTTTTGGAAAGATGCCGTACTTCAATGATCGGTTCAGACATGGGCGGCGCCTCCTTTCATATCCAGATTCTGCGGTTCGTGCACGGGATCGGGCGCGTTGTGCATGCCGCTGGTATAGGCGAGGGTATCGGTGGTGTTCAGATCGTAGTTCTGCGGGCCGTCCAGGGCTTTCTCCCACAGGCGGAGCAGGTAACTGGCCAGCAATGTCATGGTCAGGTAGATGATCATGACGATCGTGGCGCTTTCAAAATAGGTGTACAGGGCACCTACCACACTCTTGTGGACAAAGAACAGGTCAGTGATGGAAATAACGGACAGTACCGAGGTGTCCTTGATGTTGATGATAAAGTTGTTGCCGATCTGGGGGATGATGTTGCGCAAAGCCTGGGGCAGAATGACGTGCAGCATGGTCTGCCAGTGGTTCATACCGATGGCCATGGCACCTTCGGTCTGGCCGGGATCGATGGAAACAATGCCGCCGCGGACGGTTTCTGCCATGTAAGCGCCGGTGTTGATGGAAACAATGAGAAAACCGGTGGCCCACATCCCCAGTTTGATGTTGAACAGCTGCATCAGACCGTAGTAGATGAAAACGGCCTGGACGATCATGGGGGTGCCGCGGAACAGTTCCACGTAGCAGCGCAGTACGCCGCGCATCAGCTTAATCAATGTGCGTTTCCAGAGCGGATCACGCTGTTTGTCCACCGGAATGGTCTGCAGAGCGCCTACCGCAAAGCCGATCACGCAGCCGAAAAAGGTGCCGACCAAGGCCAGCAGCAGGGTAGTGCCCGCGCCGCGCAGGTAAGAAAAACCGTACTTTTGCAGCACGGTGGCGCAGTTGGTAAAAAAGTCTTGCATGGGATTACTCCTTTGTGTTTTTCGGCCCGAGGCCAGAAACCACCACAGCCCCAGGCTGCCAAAAAATGGCTGCCTGGGGCAATGTGGAAAGATTACTCGCTCAGGGGCTGCACGCTGATGGCCTCATCCATCATGGTGTTGTAGTCATCGGCGGTCATGGTGGACAAAACGCCGTTGATGGCGTCCTGCAGGGCGGTGTTGCCCTTCTTCATGGAGATGCCGATGTTGATGTCTTCATCACTGACCTGGAAGTCGTTTTCACCGCCGCCAAAGTCCAGCGCTACAAAGTCCGGGTAGGCGACCAGCGCAGCCTGAGCGGTGGGGCGGTCGGTCACGACCACGTCGCAGGCGCCGCTGTCCAGGGCAACCAGCATGGCGGGAGCCGTTTCCTGGGCGGCCAGAATGGTCGCACCGGGAATCTGCGGCAGGCAGTTGTCGTACCAGATGGTGCCCAGCTGGCTGGTACATACGGCACCGGCCAGGTCAGCTACACTGGTGGCGGAAGCATAGGGGCTGTCCTTTTTGACCAGCGTAATGATGGACGCATAGTAGTACGGATCAGAAAAATCCACCTGCTGGGAACGCTCCGCCGTGATGGACTAGCCGGCGATGACACAGTCCACATCGCCGCTCATAACAGCGGGAATCAGGCTGTCCCAGTCCAGCTTGACGATCTGAACGTTCTGGCCCAGGGCTTCCGCGATCTTTTTGGCCATCATTACGTCGTAGCCGTACGCGTAGTCGCTGGAATCACGGATCTGAATGGCACCGTTGGAATCATCGCTCTGTGTCCAGTTGTAGGGGGCGTAAGCGCATTCCATGGCAACAGTCAGAGTGGTGGGATCGCCGTCACCGTCCGGTGCGTCGGAATCTGCAGCCTTGGAGCCGCAGCCTGCCAGACCGGCAGTCATCATGGCAGCCAGCAACAGGCTCAAAGTCTTTTTCATTTTCATAGGGTCCTTCTCCTTTTCCAAATCCCTCATAATCGCTAAAAACCCCGGTAATCCTTACGGAATACCGGGGCTCAAGCTTACAAATCCCGGCAGCAATACGGCGCAGAGCCTGCCGCGCCGTTGCGGCCATAGGATATTTTACGCTATCGAGTAGGTTTTGTCAAGTACAGATCTAAATTCCGGAAAGGCTTTTCTCATTGAGCGGTGGCCTTTTCGCCGCCCTTTTTGCTGGCGGCATAGGCGCGCAGAGAGTTGACCACAATGACCACGCCCAGGGTGATGAGCAGGATGGCCAGAATCAGCTGCAGGCCCTGCATCAGGAAGGTGGCCGTGCCGGCGGCGTAAGCCTTTACACAACCCACCAAAATCTGAACCAGCGCGGTAAAGGTAACGCACAGCATGATGATGAGCGGCGGGAACAGCATCTTGTTGCTGCGGCCGGTCACTTTCAGGAAGACGCACAGGGTGACGAGCACCAGTGCGCTGAGCAGCTGGTTGGCGGAACCAAACAGGGGCCAGATGTTGTTGTAACCGATTTTGGCAAGGATAAAGCCGAAAGCCAGAGTGATAAAGGTGGAAAAATAGGTGTTGCAGAACAATTTGCGCCAGGCGGCGGTGTGTTCCATGTCATCCACGCTGAACAGTTCCTGGAAACTCATACGGCCGATACGGGCCACCGCATCCAGGCTGGTCAGAGCCAGAGCGGAAACGCACATGGTCATAAAGACGGTGGCGGCATAAACGGGTACGCCGAACATTTCAAAGAAACCGGCCACACCGTTGCTGAACACCTGGAAGGGGGTGCCGGCGGCAGGGGTGCCGTCCGCCGCGGCGGAAGCACCGGCCACACACAAAGCCAGGACAGCCAGCAGGCTTTCCAGCACCATGGCACCGTAGCCGACCTTCAGCATGTCCTTCTCGTTTTCTACCGTCTTGGAAGAAGTACCCGAGGATACCAGGCTGTGGAAGCCGGACACGGCGCCGCAGGCCACCGTAACGAACAGAATGGGGAACAGGCTGCCGCTGATCAGGCTGCCGTTTTCGCCGGCCACCACGTTCCAGCTGGTGAAGGGCTGCAGGTTCATGGTGGGATGGGCCACCAGCAGACCGACCGCCGCACCGATGATCATGGCAATGAACATGAAGGTGGTCATGTAATCCCGGGGCTGCTTCAAAAGCCACATGGGCAGTACAGCCGCAAAGAAAATATACACAAAGGTGATGTAGATCCAGCCTTCCTTGCCCAGGATGATGGGGCAATTGGCGCCAATGACGAAGGAAAGCACGATCAGCACAATGCCGACCACCGCTTCTTTCCAGCCGTCAAAATGGAATTTCTTCTGGATCAGGCCAAACACCACGGCAAACACCATGAACATGATGGAAACCATACCGGCGGCACCGTTGGTTTTGGCGGCCGCAGCCAGCGAGGTGACACCGTCGGTGGTGGTGTAGGCGTTGAAGGTACCGGCCACCATGTCGGCAAAGGCGGCAATGACCAGCAGGGTGAACAGCCAGCAGAACAAAAGGAAGAGCCGGCGGCCCAGTTTGCCGATGTATTTTTCAATCAGCATACCCATGGACTTGCCGTCATTCTTGACACTGGCATACAGGGCACCAAAGTCCGTTACGGCGCCGAAGAAGATACCGCCCAGCAGGACCCAAAGCAACACCGGCAGCCAGCCGAACGCGGCGGCCTGGATGGCGCCGGTGACGGGGCCCGCCCCGGCAATGGAAGAAAACTGGTGGCTGAACACGGTCCAGCCGTTGGTGGGAACATAATCTTTGCCATCTTCCAGCCGCACAGCAGGGGTTTTGGCGTTGGGGTCCACACCCCAGGTTTTGGCGATCCAGCGGCCATACCCGGCGTACGCACATACCAGGCA
The DNA here is from genome assembly GCF_016901605.1 of Gemmiger formicilis. Taxonomy (GTDB): domain Bacteria; phylum Bacillota; class Clostridia; order Oscillospirales; family Ruminococcaceae; genus Gemmiger; species Gemmiger formicilis_B. The sequence goes on along the minus strand of NZ_JACJKP010000001.1, from coordinate 6,337 downwards.
AACCGCTGCGATCAGAACGATCACAAGCGTATTCATGATTCTACTCCCTCTTTCCTACAATTGAATTTACAATCGCTTGCTTCATTACTTTAGCGCGCTGATGTGCCTATGTCAATAATTTGTCAATATTTTGGAGGTTTGACGGTTTTTTGGTTGAAAAGTAGAAAATATATAGACTGTTTTGTATAAAATGTGCAATTGACAACCTTGTTTTGAATGGATAGTATAAAGAAAAACGGGTGTCTTTGTCTGAAAACGCCCTGATTCAGGAGGTTTACCATGAAGCAATGGCTCAAAGATGCAGTGTTTTATGAGATTTATCCGCAGAGTTTCTGCGATACAAACGGGGATGGTATCGGCGACTTGCCGGGCATTACTTCCAAACTGGACTATATTAAAGGTCTGGGCTGCAATGCCCTGTGGATCAACCCCTGTTTTGACTCCCCCTTCAAAGATGCCGGCTATGATGTGCGGGATTACAAGAAGGTAGCTCCCCGCTACGGCACCAACGAGGATCTGGCCCAGTTGTTCCGCACAGCCCACGAAAAGGGCATGCACGTGCTGCTGGACCTGGTGCCCGGCCATACCAGCGAGGAACACCCCTGGTTCAAAGCCAGCAGCCAGGTGGAGAAGAATGAATACTCCGGCCGGTACATCTGGACCGATCACTGCTTTGCAGGCGGTGACGGTATGCCGTTTATCGGCGGCGAGACCGACCGCAACGGTACGTATATCCTGAACTTCTTCAAGTGCCAGCCTGCCTTGAACTATGGCTATGGCAAAATTCATGAATCCTGGCAGCAGCCCACCGACGCACCGGATTGCCGTGCTACGGTGGAAGCCATCAAGGATGTGATGCGCTTCTGGCTGGCCATGGGCTGTGACGGTTTCCGGGTGGATATGGCGTTCAGCCTTGTCAAAAACGATACCCATCACAAAAAGTATACCTGTGCCATCTGGCGGGACATTGCCGCCATGTTGCAGGAAGAGTATCCCCAGGCGGCATTGATCAGTGAGTGGAACGCGCCGCGTCTGGCCCTGAAGAACGGTTTTGACATGGACTTTATGCTCAGCGGAACCCATAACGGTTATGACTGGCTTATGCGCGCTTATGACGGCACCATGGATTCCAATCCGCACAACATCGGCAAGGCGTATTTCTGCAAGGATTCCGGTACCGGCATTGACAAGTTCCTGGATGACTGGCTGCCTAGCTATAAAGCGACCCATAAAGACGGCTTGTACTGCCTGATTACCTGCAACCACGATACCATCCGCCCGGCAGCCGGGCTGACCACCGACGAACTGCGCATTGCCTACGCCATGCTGTTTACTATGCCTGGAGCGCCGTTCCTTTATTATGGCGACGAAATCGGTATGCGGTACCAGAAACTGCCCACCAAAGAGGGTGGCTATTTCCGCACCGGTTCCCGTACTCCCATGCAGTGGGCACCGGGGAAAAACCTGGGCTTCTCGGACGCAGCACCGGAATCCCTGTATCTGCCGGTAGACCCTTCTGCGGACGCGCCTACGGTAGCACAGCAGCAGGAAGATCCCAACAGCCTGTGGCATACGGTGCAGTCCATTCTGGCATTCCGCCATGCCCATCGGGATCTGGATTCCGATGCACCTTTCAAGGTGTTGTTTGCCCCTAAGGCTAAGGGGGATTACCGTCCCTTTGCCTGGCGCCGCGGCAAATTGATCTGTGCGGTCAACCCGGCAGGAGCGCAGGCGGAACTGCCCCTTAAACTGAAAGAGGGAACCCGTACGCTCTTTGTCATCGGCAGCGCCGAAGTGCGTGGGGAAGACCTGATTCTGGGTGACCAAAGCTTTGCCGTGCTGGGATGATCCTTGCTATAAAGCAGGGCGGTGAATGGGTTTTATCGCCTGCCGGGATGGGCATTCCGGTTGGTATGGTGGCAGAGCTGAAACATTGGGAAGACTGCGGAATCATCCCTTGAACAGCGCGTTTTATACAACAAACATCCCGGGAAAGGCATGCCTTTCCCGGGATGTTTTAGGTTGATTGTGGTTTTACAGCGTTTTCAGCAGAACTTCTTCCATGGGGCGCTTGGGCACACAGTAGTCCCGCGCGTCATCCAGATAGTACTTGGTGTCGCCGTCTTTCATGGAAACCAAATGGCTTTCGTGACTGGGGTAACCCAGCGCTACCATATAGCGCAGCTTAACGCCTTCCGGCAGACCCAGCAATTTGCTCAGGGCCGGGCGGTCGATGGAACCCATCAGGCAGCTGCCCACACCGTGACCCCAGGCGGCCGCCGTCAAGCTGCCCATGGCCAGGCCGGTGTCTGTATCACTGTAGCCAGGCAGCCGTTCGTCCTGCAGCACGGCAATAAATGCGACCGGTTGTTCACCCGGTTTGGGGCGGCCCAGTTCCGGCGGCAGGCTGGCAGCCCAATGAACCAACGGTTGTACAGCTGCTACGGTCTCCGGGCTTTGCACAATGATATATTTCAAGGTCTGGCGGTTGGCGCCGCAGCTGGCAATGCGGGCGGCATCCACTGCCTCGGTCAAAATCTCCGGTGCCACAGGGCGCTGTTCAAAGCGGCGGTAGGTGCGGCGGGTGCGCAGGAATTCCATGATTTCCACAATCGGTCACATCCTTTTTTCAGTTTTTTCCATTATACCAGCAAGACGATCATTTATCAACGACGGTGGAAGTGCGTCCGATACCCACTGCCGCCGAGGCAATCTTTTTCCAGCTGCTGCAACCGCAGATGCCGTCGGCCGTCAACGAAAAATCTTTTTGTATAGCCTTGAGTGCGTTTTCGGTAGCTGAACCGAAAATGCCGTCCAGTGTGCCGCTGGGGTAACCCAACGCGTTGAGGGCGTCCTGCAGGATCAGCACATAGGTGTTGCGGCTGCCCCGGCGTACGGTAGGGTAGCCGGCGGTAGTGGTGGGGCAGGCGGGCTTGCCGTAACGGCGGTCAAAATGCACCCAGGTGGGCGTCATGGAAAGGGGTTCCACATATCCCCAGGCACCGGTGGCCACGGCAGTGTCGTAGATTTTCCGGCGTGCGCTGCTGCTCAGGCTTTGGCCGACATCAAACGCCACACCGGCGTAGTGTTGGCTGGTGGTGCCGTGGCCGCCTTCCCAAATGCGCTTGAATGCGTACCCCACAGGGATTCCACTGCCGTAATTGCGGCGGGTCAGGTTCCAGGCTTCCATGGCGGCTACCGTAGTCCACAGCACGTTGGCGTTGCTGGACCCGCGGAACTCCCGCACCCGCAGCGTAGTGCCGGAACTGTAAGGCATTGCATCGTTTTCGCTGAGATTGTAGGTGTAGAATTTGTTGGTATAGGAATCGTACACTAAGACTTTTGTCATGATGTTATCCCTCCTTGGAACGCTGGCATTCACTGCACAACGCCTGGGCTGCGGTGCGCAGGCTTTCCCAGGTGGCTGCGTCTACTACTCCCAGAGTGGGCAGTCCGGCGGTAAGCTGGTAGCTTTCCAGAGCCTGCTGGGTAGCAGCATCCAGTTCACCGGTTTCCGGTACAAAGTTGTATCCCTGGTCCACAGAGGCAATCAGATTCAGCCAGCGCTGTACCTGCCGTACCGCAGGACCAGAACTGCCCAGCGCCAGGGATGATGCGGGCCAGACACCATCCGGCTCAGGGGCGGCCGCCGCGGGGTTCACTTCAGCCAGCGCCTGTGCTGCCTGCAAAAATGCCGTCCAGTCAGCGGTGGTTACAATGCCGGTCTCGGGCAGGCCAAAGTACCGCTGGGCGCTGCGCACAGTGATTTCCAGGTTGCTGTCAAAGACGTTGTCCGGGGCGGTGCCGTTCAAAAAGTTGATCTCCGGCAGCCATTGCCCTAAAAATTGCAGCAATTGGTCCAGGCGCAGTACTGCCAGTCCTTTGTCGCCCGGCCGCAGCGTGCTGGCGGGGGCAGGCAGTGAAACGGTCCGAACCACCGGGCCGCTGGTGGCAAGGCTTTGTGCGGCGGTGTACAGGCTGTTCCAGGTCAGCAACCCCACAACGCCGTCCACTGTTAATCCGGCACGGGCCTGCCAGGCTTTGACGGCTTTTGTGGTGGCAGAACCGAATACGCCGTCCACCGTTACAGTGGGAATGTCGCTGTAATAGGCCGCCAGCCGCCGCAGATAGAACTGTACCGCCCGCACGGCGGTGCCGCGGCTTCCTTCCCGGACGGTGGTGGTGAACTGGCCGGGTGCTACGTTGGGGTCTACGATCTCGTTGGCTACCGCCAGTGCCACTTCGTTGAGCTTGTTCCAGGTGGCGCGCCCCACCAGGCCGTCTGCCGTCAGGCCGAACAGGCTCTGGAAGCCGGTCACGGCATTTTGGGTTGCAGCCCCAAAACTGCCGTCTACGTTGATGGAGGCAAGGGAAGTATAGTTGTCCGCAGCCAGCCGCAGCCAGAACTGTACCAACCGTACCTCCATCCCCGTATCGCCCCGGCGCAGCACCACACCGGGCCAGGCCGTGCCGCCAAGATCGCTTTGCATATCCAGCCAGGCGTCGTACAGAGCATCCCAGGTGGCCTGCCCAACGATGCCGTCGGCAGTCAATCCCTGTTCCTGCTGGAAAATTTTGACCGCCCGTTCGGTGGCGGCGCCAAAATTGCCGTCCACCGTCAGGTTGGGCAGTGCGCTGTTGAACTGTGCCAGTTCCGACAACCAGAACTGTACCTGTTCCACCTCGCTGCCGGTAGAACCGCGGCGCAACACCACGCCCGGCCAGGTACCGCTGCTTTCGGTGCCGGTGGCGGTTTCGCCTTCACTGGTCAGTTCGGCCAGATCCTTTACGCTTACATAGATATAACTGATCTTGTACCAGGTGGATTTGCCCACCAGGCCGTCCGCAGTCAGGCTGAATTGTTTCTGGAACTTTTTCACGCAGCTTTCGGTGGTGGCATCAAAAGTTCCGGTCACTTCTGGTTTGCCAAAGGCCGGGTAATCTTTGGCAATGCGGGAAAGCTGCCGCTGCAAAATGCTTACGCTGGTTCCGGTGGAGCCACATTTCAGCGTGATACCCGGCCAGCTGGACGGGATACTGGCAATGTTGTTGGTGGTCACCAACTGAACGCGGTCCCCGTAGTAGTAGCGCAGGATCTGCAACGCGTTCTTTCCTTCGTTGGCACGGTCTACCGTGCCCCACTGCTTCATACCGGGGCAGGTCACAAGCTTACCGTCGCAGTACTCGGTAAAATAGGGTTCCTGATCACCGAACCGCCGAACATAGGTATTGAACAGTTCGGCGGTCAGCCGCTCCATCACCGCAAAAACAGTGCGTCCTGCCACGTAAGCCTGATCATAACCGGGGGAGCCGGTAATGTTGAAAGAATATCCCCGGCTGGGATACCATTCGGTCCAGATACGGTTGAGCGCCAGACTGATCTGGGCCAGAATATTGGCCCGCAGGGCTTCCTCCGGCCAGGTGGGGTACACCTCGCTGGATGCCACGTTGGCGATGTATTCCTGAAATCCTACCGTTACGTTGCCCACGTTGGCCGAAGGTTTGCCCAAATGCACGGTAATCTTTTTGGGGATGACCACCTCGGTGAGTACCCGGGCGTTGAGGTTCTCTTCCGGTGTGGGGCCGCTGCCGCCGCCACCGGCAAACAGCACGTGGGGCGGAATGGTGGTGATTTCTCCGTTTTGCTCTTTGGCGCGCGTATCGGCCAATGTGGGGTTGCCGGTGGTTTCCACCGGTAAAAATTCCAGCCGGGCCACCGTCTGCTGGTCGGCAAAAATCTGCACACCGTCCAAAATCCGGGGCTGCCAGCCGTCGGCTTCCGCCGTAAGGCGATATACCGAATACGGGCGGACTGTACGGTTGTTTTCATCCAGGCTGTAACTTGCGTCCGGCGCGGGCAGGTCCAATGGCTGGCTGGCACCCGATGCATCGGTGGTCATCCGGGAAAGTACCGCCCCCGATTCATCCGACACAGTCAGGCGAACGCCGGGCAGGGGAGCAGCCTGCTCGGCGATCGATGTGTAAACGATTAAATTTCCGTTTGGCATACAAACACCTCCTGCCCACAGGCTATGCCGGGGTGGGGCGGGAGGTGACAAGGCAGGGGTGACACCCGGAAACCGACAAGGGGCCACCTATGGGTGCGGGCGGCCAAAGGTCCGGCTGCTGGGTGGCGGAGCAAAAAGCAAAGCTTGCATCCCGGCGGGTATCGGAATTATAATGGGCATATCCACCAGGTCTGGTTTGGCGACCTGGATTGACCCCATACCGAAACGTTACCGGTAAAAATTGTATCAGTCTTTTCCCGTTATGTTGTATCCATGAAGGAGGTACAAAACAATGGCAATCAAGAAAAGGGAACTGAGCGGTACCCCAC